>JAJFID010000026.1 GCA_021775325.1 Rhodospirillales bacterium | reverse complement strand
GCCCATCTGTGAAGCCGTGGACGCCGTTCTGAATCATGGTGCGGACATAGATCACACCATTGCCAATTTACTGTCACGCCCGCAGACCACGGAAACGCTGTAGACTCTCATTCGAAGGATCGCCCAAATGATGTACGCAATTATCTGCATGGATAAACCCGACCACGGCCCGGTACGCATGGAAAACCGCCCGGCCCATCTGGAGTACCTCAAGGGCCATGCCGACAAAGCGGTGTTTGTGGGCCCCATGCTGACAGACGACGGCGAGGGTATGATCGGCAGTCTGCTGGTCATGAATTTCGAAGACCGGGCTGGAGCCGAAGCCTTTGCAGATGGTGATCCCTACAATCAGGCGGGTTTGTTTCAGTCCGTCACCATCGCGCCATGGAAGAAAGTCATCCCGGCGGATTAAATCATGAGCGAACATACCCTGTGCGCACTGGATGACATCAACGACGGTATGTCTGCCGGGTATGCCCTTTTGCACAATGACAAATTGATAGGCGTCATAGTGATCCGTCAGGGCAACGTGGTGTATACCTATCGCAACGCCTGCCCGCATATTGGTACGCCGCTGGACTTCACGCCTGGTCAGTTTCTGGACGTGGATCGTCAGCACATCCTGTGCTCCACGCATGGCGCGTTGTTTCGTATCGAGGATGGTCATTGCATCTCCGGTCCCTGTGCCGGAGGCGCCTTGACCCATGTCAGAGCGGAAGTTCGTGATGGTACGGTATATGTGGACCTGGATGCTGGCTGTGACTAAGCCGGTCTCTTGATATAGCTGACTTTTATGCGATAATTTTGCCACAATAAAAAACGACACAGGACAAGGGTAAAGCTCATGAGCGAAGAACACGTATTTCCCGTGCCAGACAGCGTTGCCAGCCATGCGCTGATTGACAACGACAAATATCTGGAAATGTACAAACAGTCGGTCGAGGACCCGGACGGGTTCTGGGGCGAACACGGCAAACGCATCGACTGGATGAAACCCTACACCGAGGTCAAAGACATCAACTATGATATCCCTGGTGTTTCCATCAACTGGTATGCCGATGGCACGCTGAACGCTTCGGTCAGTTGTATTGATCGTCACCTTGAAACACGAGGTGATCAGACCGCTATTATCTGGGAAGGCGACGACCCCAACCACAGCGTCTCCATCACTTACCGTGATCTGCACGGCCATGTCTGCCGTCTTGCCAACGCCATGAAGGCGCGTGGCGTCAAAAAAGGCGACCGGGTGTGCATCTATATGCCCATGGTGCTGGAAGCCGCCTACGCCATGCTCGCCTGCGCGCGCATTGGTGCGGTCCATTCCATTGTGTTCGGCGGGTTTTCGCCGGACAGCCTGTCACAGCGTATCAATGATTCCGATTGCGTCATGGTCATTACAGCCGATGAAGGCGTTCGTGGTGGCAAGCCAATCCCGCTGAAAGCCAATACGGACAAGGCGCTGGAAAGCTGCCCCACGGTCACGACCTGTATCGTCATTAAGCGTACCGGCAGCGACATCGGCTGGGTTGATGGCCGCGACGTCTGGTACAACGATGTCACCGAAGCCGCCGACGATGACTGCGCGCCGGAGGAAATGAACGCCGAAGACCCACTCTTTATCCTCTATACATCCGGCTCCACCGGCATGCCTAAAGGCGTCCTGCACACCACAGGCGGCTATATGGTGTTCGCCTCCATGACTCACGAATATATCTTCGACTATCACGAAGGTGATGTGTACTGGTGTACCGCCGATGTGGGCTGGGTTACAGGCCACAGCTATATCGTTTATGGCCCACTCGCCAATGGCGCTGTGACCCTGATGTTTGAGGGTGTGCCGAATTACCCCGATACATCGCGGTTCTGGCAGGTCTGCGACAAGCACAGCGTCAATATCTTCTATACCGCACCGACGGCCATCCGCGCCCTCATGCGTGACGGTGATGATCCGGTCAAGAAGACCAGCCGCAAATCCCTCCGCATTCTGGGTACCGTGGGCGAACCCATCAATCCGGAAGCATGGATGTGGTACTACAACGTGGTCGGTGAAGGCCGGTGCCCCATCGTGGATACCTGGTGGCAGACGGAAACCGGCGGTATTCTGATTACACCGCTACCGGGCGCAACCGCCCTGAAACCGGGCTCCGCCACGCGTCCGTTCTTTGGTGTGCAGCCGCAGATCGTTGATGCTGACGGCGTGCCCCTAGAAGGTGCCTGTGAAGGCAACCTGTGTATCGTCGCCTCATGGCCCGGTCAGATGCGCACGGTTTATGGGGATCATGAGCGTTTCGAGCAAACCTATTTTTCCACCTATAAAGGCAAGTACTTTACAGGGGATGGCTGCAAACGTGACGAAGACGGTTACTACTGGATTACCGGACGGGTTGACGACGTGATCAACGTGTCCGGCCACCGTATGGGTACCGCCGAAGTGGAAAGTGCGCTGGTCGCCCACCATGACGTGGCCGAAGCCGCCGTTGTCGGCGCGCCCCATGATATCAAGGGCCAGGGCATCTACGCCTATGTCACACTGAATGCCGGTGTGGAGTCCACGGATGAGCTGCGCAAGGAACTGGTGCAGTGGGTACGCAAGGAAATCGGCCCCATCGCCAGCCCCGACTGGCTGCAATGGGCACCCGGTCTGCCCAAGACCCGGTCCGGCAAAATCATGCGCCGTATCCTGCGCAAGATCGGCGAGGACGATTTTTCCAATCTGGGCGATACCTCAACGCTGGCGGACCCGGCGGTGGTGGAAGACCTGATCGAGAATCGGCAAAACCGGAGTTCATAGTTTTGGATCTGAAAACGGAAAAACGGCGGAGACTGAATTCTCCGCCGTTTTTTTGTGCATGACGTCACGCGTTGTCAGAAATCAATACAGCGCCCGTTTTTCTCCCAGTCGCCAAAACGTGTGGGATCAAGCCCCGCCGGGTCAGGCTCCTTTTCAGCGGCGTCCTTTGCATCAGGCGTAATCCTGTTTTCGTCCGGATCAGGTACGTTGCCTGTGTATTTATTCTTGTCGCCCATTGTTACCGTCCACATGTGATGTTGACGCTCACAGTACATCAATTTTTCGGGCGATCAAATGACTGTCGCTTGTATTCCCCTGTCTGGTCAGGCAAGACAGGCCCATGTCTGACAAACCTTCAACGCCCCCATCGACATCGGATGCCGCGCGCATTGCATCTTTTCATGCGCTCAATGCCGTTTTGCGTGAGAATACCGGTCTTGATGAGGCGTTGGATGCGGCTCGAAAACGGCTGAAGGACCCGCGCGACCGCGCCTTTCAGTTTCATCTGGTGATGACCGCATTACGCCATCTGGGCGAGATCAACATGGTCCTGGGCAAATTTCTGAACAAGCAGCCCAAGGGCCGGGCAAAGGCAGTTGTCAGTGTCCTTCAACTGGGCATCGCCCAGGTGTTGTACATGGATGTACCGGGCTTTGCGGCGGCATCCACCAGTGTGGACCTGGTGCGCAAAGTTGGCTTTTCCGGTCACGCCAAACTGGTTAATGCCATCATGCGAAAAGTCGTGGCCGATGGTGCTGATCTGATCCGCGGCTGTGATGCGGCACGCCTGAACACGCCGGACTGGTTATGGGATAGCTGGGTCAAAGCCTATGGCAAAAAAGCGGCGCGTGAAATTGCCCAAGCCCACGCCGTTGAGCCATCGCTGGATGTGTCCGTGAAATCCAATGCCGCTGAATGGGCAGAACGTCTGTCGGCAGAAATTCTGTCCACCGGAACGCTGCGCCTGTCCACGGGTGGTGCCATTGAGGATCTGGACGGGTATGGTGACGGGCAGTGGTGGGTACAGGATGCGGGTGCAGCAATTCCGGCGCGTCTGCTGGGTGACGTCAAGGGGCTGCGGATTGCTGATCTCTGCTCGGCACCCGGTGGCAAAACCGCACAGCTGGCCCACAATGGTGCTTCGGTAACAGCGCTCGACCGCTCTGGCCCGAGACTGGACCGTTTGCGCGAAAACATGAAACGACTGTCTCTGGATGTGGAGACTGTTGTCGCCGACGCCTGCACCTGGAAGCCGGGCGACCTGTTTGATGCCGTGTTGCTGGATGCCCCCTGCAGCGCCACCGGCACAATCCGGCGGCACCCGGATGTTGTGTTTGGCAAATCCATGGAGGACGTTCGTTCGCTGGCGAGACTGCAGACGGAATTGTTGAGGGCAGCCGTCCGGCTCATCAGGCCGGGTGGCACCATTCTTTTTTGCACCTGTTCGCTGCAACCGGAAGAGGGACCTGCCCAGGTTTCGGCGTTACTGAATGACTGTGCCGACATGGCAGTCAGCCCGATTGCAGCAGACGAAGTTCCCGGCCTGCCGCAGTCAGTATCGGATGACGGCACCGTTCGAATTCTGCCCAGTTACTGGTCCGAACATGGCGGTATTGATGGCTTCTACATGGCCCGGTTACGCAAATCACCTGGCTGATCGCCTGGATAAACGGCTGGGCGATCTATCCAATTAATTAACTCTTATGCGGCTACACTCGCGGCGAATCTTTGCGCATTTGAAAACCTGAATATGCTGTTACGCAACAAGATATACGGTACGGGCATTTACAACTGGTCCCTGCGCGGCAGCGTGCCGTCCCGCACGCGCGGCGCGCCGCCAGACACATGGTCCGGCGAGGAGGGTGTTGGCGCAGCCGTTCTGGACGGCAATCATGTCCTGTTTGGGCAGCCTCGGCATCTGGGTGATCTGCCATGGAAGAGTACTCAGCTCGGCGAGGCGGAATTACGTCTGCTGCACCGGTTCGAATTTTTGGGCGATCTGAAAGCACTGGGCAGCGACGACGCCCGGGAAAAGGGTCGCGAACTGATGACCCGGTGGGTCAATGAATATGGGCGGTGGCACAGGGTCGCCTGGGAACCCGCCGTAACCGGTAAACGCCTGACCAACTGGTTCAGGACCTTCGACTTCCTGCAGAACCCGGATCATCCGGGATTCGATATGACGTTCCTGGAGTCAACAGCGACACAACTGCGTCACCTGTCACGCACGGTCATGGACACCGAAGACGACGTGCGGGCTATCGAAGCGGCGGAGGGCCTGATCCTCGGAGCACTTTGCCTGGTCGGTATGGAGGCTTTGCTGGAAACGGGACTGGCCGCCCTCGAAGCCGCGGTGTCAAAACAGGTCTTGCCCGATGGCGGTCATTTTCAACGTAACCCGTCCATTCAACGAAATGTACTCGCCACCATGGTCCGCATCCGCGATACCATGGTTGCCGGGCAGGTGGATACACCGTTCTGGCTGCAGCACGCCATTGACCGCCTTGCACCCATGCTGGAAGCCATGCGTCACGGCGATGGCAAACTGGCGCTGTTCAATGGTTCGTCTGAAGGCAGCAAACCCGCCATTGACAGTATTTTAAAAGCTGCGGGTTCGTCGGTCAAAGGATTGTGGAGTGCGCCTCATACAGGTTTTCAGCGAATTGCTTCAGGTCCGTCCGTGGTGATCGCCGATTCAGGTGCCGGTATTCTGAGCGGTGCAAACCGCGATGCGCATGCGGGTCTTCTCAGCTTCGAATTCAGTCACAAAAAAAACCGCATCATTGTGAATTGCGGCGCACATGGTAACTGGGATGATGACTGGCACGAGGCATTGCGCGCCACGGCTGCGCATTCAGCCCTGACGCTGGACGATACCAACGCCATTGAAATACGGGCAGGCAGTGGTTTGGGTGCGAAATCGAACGAGGGTCATGCAGACGTGTCGTGTCGCCGCAACGAAGCGGAAGGCAGCACATTCCTGCAAATGCGGCACGATGGTTACGTGAAACCATTTGGCATGATTCACAACCGCGATATCTATCTCGCCGCAGGTGGCGACGATCTTCGCGGTCGCGATGCGCTGGCCATTAGTCCCCATTACATGGGGCCGCAGGCGTCAACATTCTGCGTACGGTTCCATCTGCATCCCGACGTCAGTGCCGAGCTATCGGGAGGTGGCGATTCGGCCATCCTGAAAGTTTCCAATCGGGAGGGCTGGCGATTGCGTGCCAGTGGCGGTGACCTTAGGGTGGAAGACAGCATTTATCTGGGCGTTCCCGGAACGGTACGCCGCGCCCGCATGGTCATGATATCAGGCCCCTGCAAATCCACCGGGGTTGAGGTCAAATGGTCGCTGATCAGGGAAAGCAGCTAAGTTTCTACTGAGGCCACGGACTTAGGCGCGTCCGTAGATGTCATCAAATCGCACGATATCATCTTCTCCCAGATATGCACCGGACTGAACCTCAATAATCCGCAGCGATTGCTCACGTGGATTTTCCAGGCGATGGGTTGTGCCTATGGGAATATACGTGGACTCGTTCTCGTTTAAATCCATGACCTCGTTGTCACGCGTCACCCGCGCCGTGCCTTCAACCACGACCCAGTGTTCGGCGCGATGATGGTGCATTTGCAGGCTGATGGTAGCACCCGGTTTAAGACAGATCTGTTTGACCTGAAAACGTGGTCCCATATTGATCGTTTGATACCATCCCCAGGGACGGTGAACCGTGGTATGGGCTTCGTGCTCACTGCGGCCCTCAGCCTTAATGCGCTCGACAATGGTTTTTACGTCCTGAGCCCTGGATTTGTCGGCAACCAGTACGGCATCGTCTGTTGCAACGATAATCAGATTCTCTACACCATTGGCGGCAACTGTAGCCCCTTCGCTGCGGATATAAGAGCCGTGGGAATCCAGCGCAATCACATCGCCCTGCAGTACATTGTTGTTTTCGTCCTGATCACCAATTTCCCATAGAGCCGGCCAGGCACCGACATCGTTCCAGCCCATATCCACAGGCACAACAGCCGCATTGGTTGTATGCTCCATGACAGCATAATCAATGGAATCAGACGGACATGCGGCAAAGGCGTCGTGATCGAGCCTGAGAAAGTCCTGATCGGATACAGATTTTTCAAGCGCCAGCAGACAGCCGTCGATCATTTCCGGGTTGAGTCCTGCCAGTTCATCCAGAAAACTTGATGGTGAAAACATGAACATGCCGCTGTTCCAGAAAAAGTTCCCGTCGTCGAGATAACTCTGGGCCGTCTCTGCGTCCGGCTTTTCCACAAATCCTTCCACGTCGAAGCAACCGCTCATACCCTCGCGCTCCGCACCACGATGAATATAACCGTAGGCTGTTTCCGGCTTGTCGGGCTGGATACCGAATGTCACCAAAGCGCCTGTCAGAGCGGCATCCCGCGCCAGTACAGCAGCAGTTCTGAATTTGTCGGTATAGGCGATTACATGATCGGATGCCAAAATCATGATCACCGCATCAGGATCATTTTTCACCACCAACATGGCTGCGATGGCGGCGGCAGGTGCCGTATTCCGGCCCAGCGGTTCCAGTACAATGGATTGGGGATGGATATCGTCGGCACGAAGTTGCTCGGCGACCAGAAACCGGTGGCGTTCATTGCAGATGATGATAGGTTGCGCAAAATCATCGCCTGATGTCCGGTGTGCGGTTTCCTGCAGCATGGTACGTTCACCAGCCAGCGGCAGAAACTGCTTGGGATACAGCTCGCGCGACAACGGCCAGAGGCGTGAGCCGGAGCCACCCGACAGAATGATGGGAACGATTTTGTGCGTCATAGCGGACAGTGTCTCCTCGGGTCCCCGCCAATCCTATGTGGTCTGGCAGAGAATACCCAAAGTTAAGCGTCAACTGTTAACAAAATGATCTAGTGACGGAAATGCCGCATGCCTGTCATGACCATGGCAAGACCACGTTCATCCGCCGCCGCGATGACATCATCATCCCGCATGGAGCCGCCAGGCTGGATAATCGCCGTGGCGCCCGCGTCTGCCGCCGCCAGAAGACCGTCGGCGAACGGGAAAAACGCGTCGGTCGCAACAACAGACCCCTGTGCGGGACTTTCTGCCAGGACTT
>JAJFID010000250.1 GCA_021775325.1 Rhodospirillales bacterium | reverse complement strand
AGCAACTGGTCCTGAGCCTGGACAAGTTCGTTCGTGGCCATGTTAAGCATGCGCGACTCCAGATGGGGGATTTCGCGAAACATGTCTTCCAGGCGGTTGCGTTCGAATCGGCAAATTTTGACCGGGACAACAGCTTCTGCGGAATAGGCGTAGGTGTCATTCATAGCGATACCCAGAAAATCGCCTGCATACAAAAATCCCGTTACCTGTTGGCGTCCATCGGGTAGCAACTTGTACAACTTGACCAGACCTTCTGTCACATTGAAGAGGTGCATGGCTTCATCACCTTCATTCATTATGGTTTCTCTGGCGCTCAGATCCAGGTTAGTTGCCAAGGCGTTTAGTCTGGTGATTTCCGGGTCCGTAAGGACACTGCAAAATACCCAGTCCCGCACGGTACACGCGGCGCATGGTGAGGGCACGGAGCCCGACCAGCGCTTAATCGGATCCTTGAGAGGTGGTTCCATTGGTTTGGAGGCCCATTGTCTTCAATTACATGAGCAAATATGCATGAATTTCACTTGGAAGGAAAGGCTGTCGCTGCGCTGTATCCCGTACCTACTAATTTGAAATTGACCTGTATCATGGCGGCCTGATGCCGAATCTCTACATATTTTGGGAAATGTCTTGAGGTTGATCTTGCGGTACTCGGTTCAGAAACTACGGAATGATGAGATGTTGTCTGCGTTGCCGCTGCTACAATTGCGGTATCCAGATTTGACGGCTAATACATGGCAGGAACAGGCCGCCGCACTGGACCGCGGTGATGGTGGCGTTGTTGCGGTACAATGTGAGAACGGATACACATACGGATTAATGGTGTTTGAGGTCCAGACCAGAGGTGATGTGCCAACAATCTGTGTGACAGAACTGATCGGTTTGCGGTTAACGGGTCAGGAGAACTGCGAGCCCCGCCTTCTAGAATGGATACACAACCATGCCAGCGAAGTGTCCTGCAAACACATTGAAATTAGCCTTTCTTGATCTCCCATACTGGTTTCAACGGATTTAGACGTTTTTTGACAAATTGAGTCTTTAGAGACTCTTCAATTTGTGGGAAATTGCCCCTCTGATACATATATGAGTTATGCGCACGCGTTTTGATGTGATGCGTATCTAGGTGCAGATGCCGGTCGCATCTGTGTTTGTTTGTGAGCCACACCAAACCACGGGTCATTCATGGACATAGCAACAATTATTGGTATCGTCGCGGGCCTCGTCGTTATCGTGGTTTCGATCCTGCTGGATGGCGATATCGGGTCGTTTATCAACGCTCCCGGTCTGGCCATCGTGTTTGGTGGTACCATCAGTGCCACTCTGGTCAAGTTTCCCATGAAAGACTTTATTGCCTCTCTGAAGATCGGTTTCAGTGTGGCCATGAAGAACAGCAAGAACGATCCCAACTACATCTATGAGAAATCAATCGAAATGGCCGGCCTTGTCCGGAAGGGTGGACTATTGGCTTTGGAGAGCGTCAAGGTCGACAACGAATTGTTTCAGCGCGGAATCGGTATGTGTACGGATGGCCACAATCTAGATGTTATTCGCGCCACCATTGACCGCGAGGTCGTTGTAACCATTGAAACACAGGAAATGGGAGAGAATTTCTGGCGTGGCATTGGCGACGCGGCACCGGCCTGGGGCATGATCGGAACCTTGATCGGTCTTGTTCAGATGTTGGCCAGCCTGGATGACCCAGCCGCGATTGGACCAGCCATGGCTATCGCTATGTTGACCACATTTTATGGTGCCGTAATCGCCAATCTGGTCGCGATTCCGCTGGCCGACAAGTTATCGATCAAGACGGATGCCGATAAGCGCGTCCATGAACTGATTGTCGAGAGTGTTGTTCAAATTCAACAAAACCAGAGCCCGGCTGCGCTGGGGGAAATTCTGTCTGCCTTCCTGCCCAATACGTCAAAAAGCGCAAAGGATGAAGGGTGACGGCTATGCCTGACGCATTCGCCAAGGGAGGCCACCATGGCTAAGAAGGGCGGCGGCGCACCGGCCTGGATGGCGACATTTGCAGATTTGATGTCGCTGTTGCTGACTCTGTTTGTGCTCATGCTCACTTTTGCCGAGATGGACGTGGTCAAGTACAAGGCCATCGCGGGTTCGATGGCAAATGCGCTGGGCGTTGCGCGCAAGGACAAGCTCTCCGGTATCGTGGAAATTGATGGCTCGCTACGACGGACAGCGGCCAAGAACGTAGATATCTCCAAACGCGAGGAGGAGGTCGAACATGTTTCCGATGTTCAGACCGTCTCTGTAGAACTACCCACCCTGTCCGAGGAAGAACTGGAAGCGGCTCTTCAGAAAGTTACAAACAAAAAGGCGGATGAACTGGCTGAGGCATTATCCGCTGCCATGGAAGATGAAATGAAGAAATCCGGTGTGTCGGTCGAGCGCAGCGGTGGTGAGGTTGTTATTCGTTTCCCCAGTTCTATTGCTTTCCCCTCTGGTAGCAATAGCCTGAATTCGGACTTTACTGACCTGATCAATAAACTTGCGCCAATCCTGCAACGTACACCGGGTGAAATCATTGTCTCGGGTCACACAGACAATATTCCATTGCGTGGAGGGGCGTTCGAGTCCAACTGGGATCTGTCTGCGTCCCGGGCCACGGCGGTTATTCACAATTTGCTGTTTGATCATGGCATGGACCCTGGGCGGATGACGGTTCAGGGGTATGGTGACAGTCGCCCCATTGCCAGTAATGATACCGTGGAAGGGCGCTCTTCCAATCGCCGGGTGGAGATTTCCATCATTTCGCCTGATGCCATGACGGAATTGAACGAAGCGGCCGAAGAAGCCGGTGCGACAATTTCCAGAGGGTTCTATGATGAATAATGCGGATTAAGGGCAGCAGCATGAATCGCGCTTCCTTTCGACGCTTTTTTATGGGTCTGACTACGTTGACGGGGTTCGCTCAACGTGGTTTTTTCATTCCCTATCGATATGCGGGCGGTATCACTGACACAGTGCCTGGGTCGTTTTCGACGTTTTCAGCCAGACTTGATGCGTCATCGGAAAATTTCCTGGATGTTATGACATTTATGGACGAACACGAGCCAGCACTGTTGTCTATCGGATCAACGCCGCCGCCAAGTCCGCGCTGGTCACAGGACTGGTTTCCGGGTCTGGACGGCGCGGCCGCCTATTGCTTGATCCGTAAATACAAGCCCGCACGGATAATTGAAGTGGGATCCGGGCATTCTACCCGGTTTTTTGCACAGGCCGTAAAGGATGAAGGATTGCAGACCAACATTACCGCGATCGATCCTGCTCCAAGAGCGGACCTGCATGGCTTGGGCGTTTCATGTGTCCGCAGTACGGTGCAGGACGTTAGTCTCGGAATCTTTCAGGTGTTGGACCGCGGCGATGTGCTGAGCATTGACTCCTCGCATATTTTGATGCCCGGGACTGATGTGGATGTCCTGTTTAACAGAATAATCCCGACGCTGCCGTCCGGCGTCCTGATGCATATTCACGATGTGTTTTTACCTGATGGTTATCCATCACACTGGCAATGGCGCGGATACAACGAGCAGCTAGGCGTGGCACCCATGCTGGAAGGCAACAAGGCTGAGATTCTTTGGGCGAGCCATTACGTCCGTAATCAAATGAATACAGCCATTCAGAACAGTGTAGCCGGTAAAATTCCACTGCTCACAGGTGCTTTGGAATCGTCTCTGTGGTTTCGCAAAGGATAGCCAAGGCTCAGGGAAGGCGCTGACTTGGTGGCACATAGAACAGGAAGTCACGCGAAGCCCGAACTTTGTGACAAATGTGGCAAAATGCCATTATATTCTGCGGATCGTTCATACTATCGCCAATAATACTGCCATCATTTTCGATGCTGATGTAACGCCAGTCACCTGTGTCGGGATTCGCACCTTCGGCCAGTTTCTCCATGACAAACAGGCGGCCTGGCAGGACTTCGCCATCTTTTGTGACGGCGAATCCGTCTTTAGCGAAGACCGCACCGGCCTGCATTTTCGATCCTTTTTTCAGCGAGTCATATCCATCTGCCAGGTTGTTGGCGAAATTGTTGACGTAACGATCACCATGGGTGGATGACAGATAGGGTGTGCGATTATAAATTTGCCAAGACGTATATCCGTTGACTATACGCAAGCCTGAACGTGCGAAGGTTTTTGCCAGTTCCACCTGAATTTGACTGTAAATTGCCAGCGCCCCGGCATCACTCAGGGAGGCAGGGTTATCAATTTTCATATGCCGGAAATCGGGTACAACAGCTGTGTCCTGTGCGAGCGCAGTCTCTGGCCTGAGCCATAGGGCGGCGATGACAACTAACAACCATAGGAAGTGATGTTTCATTAAACCCATGGTGCATGAGGTTAGGTGAAATTGATACGGTGCTTCACAGCGAGTTGAGAGGAAGTGAATATCGACAGACAACGATGGTTTACGCTATGAATGCAGACGCATTATGAATACGGATCTGCAGCGTCGCGCAAACCATCACCTAGGAAGTTGAACGCCAGCACGACAATGATCACGGGCAGCATAGGCAACATGAGCCAGGGATAGAGAGCCACAGCGTTGATGTTTTGTGCTTCCACCAGCAACACCCCCCAACTGGTGATTGGTGGTCTCAGGCCTAGTCCCAAAAAGCTGAGGGCAGTTTCTCCCAGAATCATAGACGGAATGGACAGAGTCGCAGACGCAATGAGGTGGCTCATAAAGTTGGGCAATAAATGACGTGCTATAATCCGCCTGGGTTTTGCACCCATGAGTGTTGCCGCGGTACAATAGTCCTCCTCGCGCAGAGCCAGTAGTTTTGAGCGAACGGCCCGGGCCAAACCCGGCCAATCCAGCATGCCGAGGATGATAGTAATTCCCAGATAAACCAGAATTGGGCTCCAGTTTACAGGCAGGGCGGCGGATAGGGCCATCCACAGGGGAAGCTCGGGCATGGATCGCAGTATCTCAATCACTCGCTGAACAGTCGCATCGACCCAGCCACCGAAGTAACCGGCAGCACCACCAATGGATATGCCCAGAAGGAAGCTGAAAGTAATGCCTATCAGGCCCACCGTCAGAGAAATACGGCTGCCGTAGATAATGCGTGAGAACATATCCCGTCCAAGACGGTCCGTTCCGAACAGGAACAATGTTCCGGTTTCGGACGGACAGACCACATGGAAACTGCCCTCGACCATTCCCCAGAACGAATAGGAATCGCCCAGACAGAAAAACCGCAGATGATCAACTTTGTCTGTATTGACGGTGTACTCGCGCTTCAGGGTCTCCATGTTCAGGTGGTAATCCAGCCCGTACACAAACGGTCCTTCGAAGGAACCTTCATGGAACAGGTGAACCTGTTGAGGTGGCGCATAGATGAAGTCCGTATCGCGGCTGTGCAGGTCATAGGGTGACAGGAACTCGGCAATCAAAATAGCCGCGTACATGAAAATCAGGATGAAACCCGAAATGACGGCCAGTCGATGCCCTTTCAGACGCCACCAGATCATTTTCCACTGGGACGCCATGAAGTAGCGTTCCTGCTCCGGCGTCAGAGCTTCAATGGTGTAGGGGTCAAACGGTTCCCTATTGACGTAGTGGGAAATCGGCTCGTTCATGCCCGGGTCCTCCCGGACAGTCGAATTCTCGGATCAAGCACCGTTAACAATACATCGGAGACGAACATGCCTACGACGGTTAGCAAGGCAAGAAAAATCAGGAATGATCCTGCCAGATACATATCCTGGCTCTGAAGAGCGCTGAGCAGCATGGGCCCCGTGGTCGGCAATGACATAACGGACGACACGATGACAGAACCGGAAACCACCTGTGGCAAGAGATTGCCAATATCGGCAATAAACGGATTTAGGGCCATTCTGAGCGGATACTTGATGAGTAGCTTGCCGGGCGAAAGCCCTTTGGCCCGCCCTGTCACAACGTATTGTTTGTGAAGTTCGTCCAACAGGTTGGCGCGCAAGCGCCGTATCATACCTGCGGTGCCCGAGGTTCCAATCACCACAACCGGTACCCACAGATGAGCGGCAACGGACATGGCCTTGTCCATTGACCATGGCTGGTCCAGGTACTGCGGGTCCATTAGCCCTCCAATAGATGTTCCAAACCAAACATTAGCGAAATAGAGCAATACCAGGGCCAGCAGAAAGTTAGGTGTGGCGAGGCCAAGGAACCCGATCAGGGTTAGTCCATGGTCGCCCCAGCTATACTGGTGAGTTGCAGAGTAGACACCGATCGGGAAGGACATCAGGTAAATGAATATGATGGTGGCGAAATTCAGAACCATGGACAAAAACAGCCGGTCGCCCACGACTTCGTTAACTGGCAGGTTGTATTCAAATGAATAACCCAGATCACCCTGGAGCAAGCCCCATACCCACGTCAGGTATTGTTCTGGCATGGACCTATCCAGCCCATACTGGTGACGAAGAAATTCAATCTTTTCCTCGTCTACCATCTCACCCTGACTTTGGAGTTCGGCTATGTATGTGGAGAGATAGTCGCCGGGTGGCAACTGAATGATGATAAAGACCAGCACACTGATCGCGGCCAATGTTAAAATCATGGAGAAAATGCGGCGGATGAGATACTCAAGCATCTGTCATACCTCTCCTAATTCCCTGATTCAGCGGTTTCGGCGGGGCTCTCAAACCAGAACGTATCAGGTCTGTAGATGCCGAAATGCGCCCCCGGGTCCCAGTTATAGATGCCGTCGGTTGGGACATTGTGCAGACGGTTGCTGACGACGACAGGTTGCCGTACACCTGATGCCAAACCAATCGAGAATACGTTGTCTGTGTACAGGTCAATCATTTCATCCCAGATTGCTCTACGGGTTTCCGTGTCTTCCGCGATTACCCAGGATTCGTTCAAACTTGCCAGGCGCCTCGGAATGGCCATATCGATTGGCTCACCGGCATTCCCGTTGGTTTGATAGAATTGCCCCCACTTAGGCCACTGGAAATGCTCCTGATTGGTGGGGGCCAGTTCCTGAGGGCTGGTATCCGGCGTCGGAATGCCGTTTTCCAAGCCAAACCAGACGGAAATGAGTGTCGTTCCTGCAAATATCCGATTGCGCAGGACTTCACGTTGTAAAGGCTTGGTGTAAATTTTTATACCTGCCGCCATCCAGCTATCATGCACCAGTTCCAGCACATCGGCCTGCTCCGTGTCTTCACCGGCCGTTTCAACGATAATCTCCATAGGGCGACCATCTGACAGCAGGCGAATGCCACGGCTGTCGCGTTCTGTAAGACCCAGTTCGTCCAGAATCCCGTTTGCGCCATCCAAATCAAAGTTGGCCCACCGGCTGGCGAACTCGGCATTGTAGAGCGGGCTTTGCGGCAGGGGCGAATTGTTGCCTTCATAGGCGAGACCGAAATAGATGACCTGATTAATCTCGTGACGATTCGTTGCCATGGAGAGGGCACGCCGGAATTCCGTGTTCCTGAACAACGTACGCCATTCGGTGTCCGAGGTGTTCAAATTTGGATACAGGGCTATGTGTGCGCCCTTGGCAGTATGCCAAAGGTTTACGGTAAAACCGTTTGTCTTTTCGCCCTGTTTCAGAAATGTGTAGTCACTGAACCCGAGGGAACGCGCCTGCAAGTCTGATTCGCCAGATCCTGTTTTTGCTGAGATCAGTTTTGCACTGGCAATGGTGATGGCAACCTCGTCCGCGTAAGGCAACTGCAAACCGTTACTGTCAATGCGATGGTAGTAGGGGTTCCTCTTGAAGATAAACCGGTCTGCAGGTGGTCGTGTTTCAAGAACCCAGGGTTGAAGTGTGGGCAAATCCGGATTGTCGTTTCGGTATTGCCGTCCATGTTTGAGCATGAGCGAGACCCAGTTTCGCTGACCTTTCTCTTCAACCAGATGGGCCAGTTCCTCAGGATCCTGGTATTCAGCGTGGAACTGTTTCAGGTAGTGGGCCGGTCGATACAGATAGAATGGGCTTGCACGTGCCAGAGCGGGCAAGAAATAGGGATTTGGCCGGTTCCATGTATACCGCACAGTTACATCATCGATGACCTCAAACGAAGGGGACTGGCCGCCAATACGCAACATCGATGGCAAGCCTGCCGGAGAAACTTCTTCATTGTTTGCGATGTTCTCCCAATAGAACCGGAAGTCTTCGGCTGTGAAGGGATGTCCATCAGACCACTTGTGTCCAGGCCGCAGGTGCAGGGTGAATTCCCGGCCTTCACGCACTTCAATATCCCGGAGGATATCCGGTTGGATACTCAAATCCTCCGTATATCCGGCTAACCGTGCATAACCATATACCACGAGAAGCCGAATATCCTTGGCACGCCCCATCAGCATTCGCAACTGTCCACCATGCCGTCCTGTTGATTCCATGTCGGCTACAAATGGCTCAATCGGGAGACGGTGCTCAATAGAGGGGAGTGTGCCCGAAGCAACGCTGTCCACCAGAATGGGTGGTTCCGTAAACGTGAATTCGTTCGCTGAGCTGTGCTGGGCGCCAACGATCACAAGCAGTGTTGTGAGGCACGCACGGAAAGCAGCCGTGATCATGAGGCACCCCCTGAATTTACGGGTACTTCGTGCGCGCGGATCAGGTGTCCGCCACCACTATCCAGTAGCGGCGTAGGCACATCCTGACGCGGGCCGAAGGGTTGGGGCCAACGTGCCGGTGCCGAAGCCTGGCCTTCAACCAATGCATCGAAATTCAGGGGATGATCAGGATCAGGGTAGGGGACGGCCGATACCAGTGCCTGCGTATAGGGGTGCATTGGGTTTCGGAAAAGGTCTTCGCGCGCTGCCACTTCGACAATCTGTCCGGCACACATAACGGCAATCCTGTCGGCGATGTAATCGACAACGGCGAGGTTGTGAGAAATAAACAGATAGGTCAGCCCGAGATCGCTTTGCAAATCCTTGAGTAAATTTAGAATCTGCGCCTGTACAGATACATCCAGCGCCGATACAGGTTCGTCACAGAGTACAAGTTCAGGTTTCAGGGCCAGCGAACGGGCGATGCCGACGCGTTGCCGTTGTCCGCCGGAAAAACTGTGCGGATAGCGATTTAGCCAGCGCGGATCAAGACCGACCAGGTTCATCAGTTCCTGGACAAACTCA
Organism: Rhodospirillales bacterium; assembly: GCA_021775325.1. Lineage (GTDB taxonomy): Bacteria > Pseudomonadota > Alphaproteobacteria > Rhodospirillales > Casp-alpha2 > JABJGO01. Next base: position 13,181 of record JAJFID010000250.1, on the reverse strand, counting down.
CGTCGGTAGGTGACATCGCCAATCCCGTGAATTACCAGTGGTTCACTCAACAGGTCGTGAACCGTCATGCGCGGATTTAGTGAGCTGAACGGATCCTGGAATATGTACTGAATTTTTCGGCGCGTGGGCACCAACTGGTGATCGTTCAAATGTAGCAGGTCAGTTTCTTTGCCATCGTTCGTGAAAACAACCTCGCCACAATCTGGATCGACACTACGCATGATAATCTTCGACAGCGTCGTTTTTCCGCACCCTGATTCCCCCACCAGACCCAGGCACTCACCACGTTTGATATCGAATGAAACATCGTTGACGGCGAGTAGCGGTCGAATAGATGACGCAGATACGAACAAGCCCTTGTGACTTCTGGTCAGATAGCTTTTTGAAACATTTCGAACCGATAAAATTGGATGATCATCTTTGTGATCCGTCGGTGTCATTTCGCGTTCGCGTAGAAGATTGCCGGCTTCGTGTTTGATTTCCCGCAACGGCACAAGCCTCTCACCATCCTTCATGTCAAAGTGCGGCACAGCTTTGAGCAGTGCCTTGAGATATGGGTGTTCCGGTTTGGCAAAAATGTCCCTTGCACTACCGCGCTCCATAACCTGGCCGTGATAAGCAACAACAACTTCATCAGCCATATTGGCGACAACACCCAGGTCATGGGTAATCATCAAAACGGCCATGCCTAGTTCCTGCTGTAAATCCTTGATCAGTTTCAATATCTGCGCCTGTATGGTCACATCGAGCGCCGTGCTCGGTTCGTCAGCAATAAGCAGTGATGGTCGGCAAACGAGGGCCATTGAAATCATAGCCCTCTGGCGCAATCCTCCAGACAGCTCAAAAGGATAGGTGTCATAGGCCCGTGCCGGGTCGGGGAACCCGACTTTTGCCAGCATATCGACGGAAAGAGCTTTAGCTTCTTCTGGCGTCGCCTCGCGATGCAATAGCAACGCTTCACTGATCTGGTCGCCGATGGTGTGAAGCGGAGATAATGACGTCATGGGTTCCTGGAAAATCATAGAGATTCGGTTGCCACGAATGGTTCGGAAGGCCTCAGACCGAGGGTCGAGCTTCGCAATATCAACGACTCCAGAATCAGCACTGTCGACGGACGAATCACGAAACAGAATTTTTCCACTATTGATGGATGCTGGTCGTGGTAGCAGGCCCATAATGGCCTGCGCCGTGACGGATTTTCCGGACCCAGACTCGCCCACCACAGCAACTGTCGATCCTGCTGATATCTGAAAAGAAACATCTCTCACGGCCCGCACGATACCGGACGGTGTGTCAAATGTTACGCCCAGATTACTCACGTCAAGAAGAGGGCTCATGACTTCGCCCCTGACAAGGTGCAGATAATGGCATGATCAGTCATGCGGTGAATACCTCCGTGCCATCAAGCCAACGGACAGCACTATGCCCCCCCAGTTTACCAAACAGGACATCGAGAAAACGCCAGCATTCGTCGTCATGAACAAGATGATGTGTCAGAATCCCCGTCGGCTCCCTAAAATCACATTTTTTGGTGCGCCGGGCAACTAGATGATCGATGATTTGCTTGCACACCAATCCAACACCGGCAAAGCCGCGTGTGCCGTGCCAGTCAATGATATCGACATGTGTGTTGGCCTGCACCAAACCTGGAATGGGTTCACGATTACCCCGAGAACCAAATGTGGAGATACCGTGAATTCCCGAGTTAAGCATGTCGTCGTATAGATCGGGATCGACGCGATTCCATGGTGGAACAAATGACGGGAAGAAGTGGGGAAATTTTTTCAAAATAGCGAGACCGCTCGACACGTCGTTAATTATCATACCTAAGTCTCGGTGTAGACCAAATTCAGATTTCTTGTCCGACTTCGGTGCATGGTTTACGTGGGCGTAACCATGCTGAACCAGCCGCAGATTGCCGGGTACGCCGGATCCAGTGCAGAGTTGCAATCGCGCATCTCTCGGGATCACGGCCAATGTTAGTGGCACCCCATATTTTCTGGAGTATCCATAGAGACGGTGAAGAGCAGGAGTCTGGTCGATGGCGTCGTCGTCGCGCCACCAGAATGTTGCTGAGACACCCTGATCAGACCATTTGATTAACTCCATTTCCAGGTCGTCCCAGGTGTTCATTGTTCCTCCATGCATATTATTGTTGTACTCAATATTATAGACAGCAAACTATACGCTTTACGCCTTCTCTGTCAGTGATTGAAGTGTGTCCATATCCAGTTGGAAAACCTGCACGTTTCGAATGGCTTTCAAATCAATTGTATGGCCATTGAGTTTTATGGGTTCGCCAAGAGACTCCCCGATTCTTTCCAAGAGCAAATCAGATGCCTGCTCGGCCTCAAGTCCACGGGCGATTATACCGAAACTGTATCCAGAAAGTTTTCCAAACGAATCAGCCGCACGCACGGTTGGGCGGATACGCTCGGCAATGACACGCAGCACTTCCTGCCTGTGATCCAGTTCTTTCTGCAGCAACTCTAAATCTTCAAGACCATCAAAGGCGATCAGTACGAGTGACGAAACCTGGCCTATCCGTTGATCCAGATAAGCAGTTGTCTTCATATTATCCATGAACAGGTTGCGGTTCGGCAGCGATGATATCGGGTCGTACAATTCATAATGTGCGCTCATGGAACGCATCATGGCTTCAAGTTTTGACGCGAGGATGTGGGACAAATTAGCACCCACAGCAGGATTGTCTTTGATCAGTTGCATGAAGACGTCCTTGTCGATCTTCAGCACTGTGGAGCGTTCGTCGGCTTGTACTGTCGCAGTACGTGGCGCTTCGCAAAGCAATGCCAGTTCTCCAATAACACCGCCGCGACCGGCCTCGGATACCTTGACTCGACCTTGCGTTGTCTCAGCGATGATACTGAATGTGCCGTCAACAACCACAAAGGCCACATCGCCCCGTTCGCCCTGCTGGATCAAGTTCTCATGAGCTTCAAGGATTTGTCGTTCACTTGTAAATGCCAGCAGTTTGAGGCGTGACCGGTCGAGTCCCGAGAAGAACGGGATTCGGGCCAATAGCTCGGTATCTGTGCCAATTTCGCTGGTGTCGACGATTGCGGTCGATTCTTCAGTGTCAGCGACTTCGCCATCCGTCTGTACTGACGTTTCCTTGACCTTGCCGGCTTCAGCGAGAAACACCCGGTCAAACTGATCCGGGTCAGCTATGTCACCGTCAACCCAGACCAACCCACGATCCTTCATGGCGGTCTTGATGGCACCAAACACAGTGGATTGGGAATTGGAGTCCAGAACACCTGTGGCTTCATTCACGATGAAGATCTGCGGATCTTTCACCAGGTTTCGAGCAATGGCAAGTTTTTGACGCTGTGCAGCCGACAGCCTGCGGCCGGAAATGCCCACTTCAAAATTCAACCCGGTCTCGAGGATCGGTAGTCGAAGCTCCAGTTCGTTGAACACGGAGGCGACCATTTGCTGGATTTTTTCCGCGCTGTCAGGTCTTCCCGCATCAACCTTGCCGAACAGTGCGTTGTCGAGGATGCTGCTGGTGTGGTTATAGGTGTCGCGGTCAAAGAACGAAATTTTGTCCGCCATGTCGTCCGGCAGATCCTCAGCGAAGGCATTGCGGGCGGATAGCAGGCGCGTCTCCATGTCGCCATCAATGAATCCCAGGCGGTGCCTGGCTCGAACAAGCCGGAATGGCAGTTGCAGGAGCTGTTCACGTTGTTCATCGTTTAGCGCAGAAACGCCAGCGCTTCCGGACGCGTTAAGGATCATCTGAAATTCGGGTAAATCATCAGCGCTGATAAAACTGAATCGTTCGAAAAATTCGTGACCGGGTGGTAAGTCCTGGAACAACTCCATCATGAGCGCCGCGACTTTCCGTCCAATTTCAATGAAGTCTTCGTACAAACCAACTTTTTTCAATGTGGCCAGCACCAGTTCGTTCTTGCTCAATGAATCCACATCAAACGTCGTATCGACGGGGGTGCCAAACAGGATGTTCTCGGCAACAGATGCGTTCCCGTTGTACGTGGCGCGATCCCAGGATTCGACGAGGCCTTCATAATCCTGACCTGTCATGCGTTGTTGAATTAGATGTCGGGCCTGCAGGACCCCGTCGGCCAGTTCGGGGTGTGTTGACGGATCAATCGTGCTGCGGACACCAATGGACATGATATCCTTCTCAAGGTCGACAGCCCGCAACGCTCGCATAGCGCGTTCCAGCACACTCCCTCCATTGCCACCGGATAGAACACTTTGATCCAGCCAGTCTGCATCGATGGCATACGGGCTGTTTCCTGACTGCATTGATTCTTCGTGTTTCCGCACCGCTTCGGCTGAACCGTCGGGATCACCTTGCGGGTGGTGTTTCAGACCATAAAACAGGTTGTCACGGATTGACCCTGATCGAATGTAGGCGTCTTGATCGACGTAGCCCAATTTGCGTCCCGTAACATACTCTGGAGTGGTGCGCAGGTCGGCACCGCCGATTGATATTGATCCGGATGTTGGTGATAACTGACGCGCCAGCAATTTTGCTGCTGCTGATTTAGGACCACCTGCACGCCCCGTGATCGCTACATGTTCGCCCACGTCAAATGCAAAACCGGTATTTTCGAGCGTCTTTGTTCCTTCGTCTTCCTCAAGGGTCAGGTTTGATACAACAACTTGCCCACTCAGTGGTCCACCACCATCCAGGCTCGGACTCATAATGTCTTCCGGATACATGTTGGGCGCATCGAAACGTTCGGTTAGTTGAGCGTACTTGATGCGGTTGTCTTCCAGGCGCTGGTAAAAATTGAGCAACTCTTTCCAGGGCGGCGACAAATCTTTGTAGGCGGCCAGAATTGCGACAAGGGCACCGATAGACAAATCGCCAATGATAACGAGGTAACCACCGATGGAGTAGAAGAAGAATGGCGTTACCTGTGCCAGGAAATTGTTGAGGAACTTGATAAAAAATTTCTTCCGGTAGACTTGGAAGCGAATATCAAAAATGTTGCCGAGTCGTGACGAGAAATCTGCAAGTTCATACTGGGATGTATCGTGTGCATGGATCTCGGACGTTCCCGCGACCATTTCGTTGATGCGTTCCGAAAGTTTTCGAACGTGCTGGATACGTTCCTTGTTCAGCAAATTGACCTTTCGCTGAAGCTTTGGAATAACCCACCCCTGTACGGGATACAGCGAAATAGCTGCAATTCCGAGAATTGGGTCCTGCACGAACATGAACACAAGCGCGGTAATTAACATCCCGCCCTGGAAGGCAGGGAGAGACAGGGATTCTGCCATAAACCCACCGAGCGGTTCTGTTTCTGCCGTTATCATGGAAACGATTTCACCTTCGGAAATATTGCGAAAGTGTGGCAACGGGAACCTGAGGACCCGATTGACCAGCAGATATCGCATGCGACGAAGCATGCGTTCCCCGACGACCCCCCGATAAACATTGATGAAGTATTTGAACCCACCGTTTATGAGGACCAGCGAGAGGAATGCGAAACTAAGCACGAGCAGATAGTTAATCTGGTCAAGTTCGTAGCCAAACCCGAAATTCAGGAAAGACATCTCAACGGGGAAATTACCGCCGCCGATGGCTTCGTTGATGATGGTTTTAGGTAAATCCAGGGAGTAGTAGTAGAATGGAAATGAAAAAACGGTGATCAGCAAAAGCGTGATCTGTTGCTTCTTGCTGTAACGCAAGATAAATCCGAAAATTCCCTTGTCCAACGTGTGGCCCCCGGTATCAGCGCGTGCTTATTGTTATAGATCAATTGACGGCCACATATTCCCTCATATGCCCCAAGCCGCGAATCTATTCCCTTGGGCGCAGTGTAACAAAATTTCCAAGTTTGACGAACAAATGATTGTGAAGTCTAAGGCTTTACTTGCGCTAGGTTGCAGATTTCGCGATGAAACTGGCGGTTTTGGGGGCACCGTCCAGCGAAAAAGGTATTCGTTGTGGAAATATACGTGCCGCCGCCAGGTTGATGCTGGTGGCCATCGTTTCAGGAGTCATATCCTGATCGTCGAGTATCGTGACAAAACCCTGGTTGTGAAGAGTCCTGGTTCTGAGGCGCTGCTCGTCTTCGTTGCCGCTGCCGAACGGTACGACGACCGCAGGACACTTGGCCCGGATAATATCCATCATCGTGTTGTAACCACCCTGTGAGATGGAAAGGGTGCAGTTTTGCAACAACGTTCCGTAGTCGTCCCGATTGGGTTCAACAATGATTGACGGGTCATTGATTTGACGAAGCGTCGATGTCACATGGTTTGGCAAATTCGGCCCTGTGAGGAAACGCCAGTTAAGATGCGAAAGATTGCTCCCGGCCTTGGCCTTGGCTGCGCAAATAAGCAATTCGGCGCCAACAGCTCCACCGCCTGCGGCGACGATGACTTCGTCAGTCCCCGCGTCTGACGAACTTCCTGCTAATTCAGGTGGTGCAACATACCCCGTGTAATGAAGTTTTTGCATGAATTGATGTGTCGATGGGAATGTGGATTCAAATGGCATAAATGTTGGGTCGCCATGAACGATGACGGAATCGAAATATCTGTCTACATAATCAGCAATCTGTTGTTCTCTTTCCGGCGTCTTCTGGCTGACCAGAATATCGCGTACAGAACAGGCAATGTATGGTCGATCCGGGCTTTCAACTGCTGTTTCAAGTAATGGCAGAAGTTCGAATCTGAATTGGCGGCGGCCAAAGGGAAACTGCTCGATGATCAAGACCTGAGGGCCAAGATCAGCATAGAGCGACAACAAGGTTTCGCGACGCCTGTCACGCCAGGCGTCGTCCACCGGATTACCACTATCATCCAACAGGCCAGAAAACGATGCATCAACCGCCTTGGCTTCGGGCAGAGTGTGGCACGTGCAACCATCAAATCTGATGCCAGATACGGGTGTGCCGCCCAAAACGACATGTACGTCCAGTCCCGCCTCCGCCATGGCGTTCGCAATGAGTGAAGCGCGCCGAACATGTCCAACACCAAGCAGATGTTGGACATAGAACAGAACTCTTGATCGAGTATCATTCATTCGCTGTTCACTCAGTCAGAGAAACATCCGGTTCCAGGAGCGTTAAGGTGCCGTCATCCAAAACGGAAAATTGCCGACAGGTTCCAGGTTTTAGTTTGTGGTGATCCTTTCCGATCATATCCCACCCCGTGGCAAGTGCGGTCAACGCGCGAATAACGCCTTTGTGGGTTACTGCAGCAACGGGTGAATTCATAGCGCCTACTTTCTTTATCCAAGGCTTGCTACGCGCCATAACCATGTTCGGGCTCTCGCCGTTTGGTGGGCAAAAGTCCAACCCAAGCGATTCGTGCCGAGACATTTCAGGGCCCAGCCTTTTGCGCAAACTCTCGAGCGTTTCACCTTCCCATGAACCCCAATCCATTTCGATCAATCTGTCCTCTATTGTCGGGGATATGCCAAGCACCTCTGCTGTCTGGATGGTTCGTCGCAACGGGCTCGAGAACCACCTTGCTTGTCTGGTGTCGTCAGGTAGAACCCAGCGACTGGCGACAGTGAGGCCATGGTCACTTAGTGGTACGTCTGAGCGTCCCTGCATGCGTCCTTGCTCATTCCACAACGTCGGCGCATGCCGAATGAGGCTCAGTACAGGCATCAGGTTATCTCTGCCAGCAACGCGTTCAAGTTTGATGCCGCGCCATTGAGGCCATGATTTTGCCATGTGTATGCTTGCGCGCCCTCCGCCATTGCGGTCCGGCGTTTGGGATTGTCGAGTAACATCGCAATGGCGTCGGCCATTTCTCGCGCGTTACCGGGCTCTACTAGTATCCCGCATTCTGGCGCATTGACAACACCTGAAACGCCGCCTGTCTTGCCCGCGACGACGGGGAGCCCGGACGCTTGTGCTTCGACAAAGGCCATACCATAAGCCTCGTTGATGGATGGCCAAACGTACAAATCACAGGCTGCGTAAATACCTGGAAGGGATTCAATGTCCTGTGCACCAATCCACGACACCCTGTCGCCAATACACGATAAACTCGTTTCCACTTGCTCACGGGCGGGCCCGTCACCAACCACCAGCAGGTTCCATGGCCGGTCTTTGATCAACGACAACGATTGGCCGAGACATTCGTAAGATTGTGCCTTGTCGCCGGGACGCATCATGGCAACGCAAACCAGCCAGGGAACAGTTGGATCTATGTTGTACTGGCCAGCCGTCATGCCGCGGTACACAACTCTTTCCTGAGCCGCAACAGCGTAAGGCTGGGTGTCAACGAATGGCGGAACCTGTGCGATGCGGGCATCCGATTTCAACAAAGGTTGGGTGCACCCGTTATCCGTCGCATTGAAGCTGATGACCATTGATGCCATCCCGATAGCACGTTCGCTGGCACGCAGTCCCAAGTCCCAGGGGCCGTCTGCCTGTTTTGGTGCGTGGGAAGCTTCTGCAATGACGTAAGGAATGTTCAGGGCTTCCGAAATGCGGGGGCCTATCCAATCCGGCGCTTTGTGATACAGATGATAGGTGAACCATACGTGCGGAATCGCGATTTTGTCATCCGCGTAAGCGTCCAGCAAACCGAGCGCTTGTCTGTCACCTTCCTTTTTAATATCGGCCTGCACCCCTGCATCGCCTACGCCATCATAGGCGCGGTGGTGGCTGGCGAGATGCACTTGATGTCCGCCTTGGTCCATGGCCTGAATTAATAGCTGGGCCATGCGCCGGTCCCCCGATGGCGTAGGGTGATTGGGGGATTTCATTGGTGCATAAAAAGCGATCATCATGGCGTGTTCACATCGATGTCAAATTTCTGTGCCAGGTCATTGATACCCTTGTTCAGTGAAAAGGACTGCCTGACATGTGTCTCGCCAGCGTGACCGAGTGTCCGGCGCATGTCAGGATTTGTGATCAGACCAGTTAGTGCCTGGCACAGGGCATCTATGTTGTCTGGTGGGACAAGGACTCCAGTCTTGCCCTGGGTGATCAGTTCCGGGATTGCGGAAACCTCCGTCGCAATGCATGCCAGCGACTGACTCAACGCCTCCATCAATACGTTTGGCATGCCATCCCTGTCGCCATCATCGGCAATACGGGAATTGAGAACAAAAATATCAGCGTCGTGATAAGAATCCAACACGCCGTCTTGCGGTAACGCGCCGCGCCATTCTATTCGCGAGGCGATATCAAGTTCAATGGACAGGGCCTTCAGTTTTTTGATCAGGGTGCCACCACCAATATGGACGAATCGCCAGTTCAGATCGGCTGGAACTTTTGCCAGTGCGCGCAGCAGGCCGTCGAATCCCTTCTTTTCCACGGCACGCCCAACCGAAAGAATTATGACTGGATGGTTCGCCGGTGTGCCATCACTCATACGTTTGGGCTTCTCAGGTGACGGAAACCGTGAAAAATCGAGGCCATGATAAATGCGTGCCACAACGTCGTCGGACGGAGCGAGGATCGAAAGAAACTGTGCGTTGGCTTCTGTACATGTCACCAACCACTGGCAATCCGACAGTTTCTCTCGCAACTCCCATTCTGGTGAAGTGTAGATGTCCTTCGCGTGGGCGGAGCAACTCCAGGATATATCAAGCATCGTGGCCGCGTAGCGCGCGACCGACGCCGGCGTGTGCAGAAAGTGTGCATGCAGGTGTTTTATCTCGCTGGATAATTCGGTAGCCAGAACACAGGCCTGCCCAAATCGCCGCAGGCGATTTCTGGTGAGGTCTCTGGCCAGGTCACTCTTCCAGTTTCTGATAGCCTTTGGGAAACCGGGCAGTTTTCGTGCTTTGAGATATGCACCCGCTACGCGCGCGGGTTCCTCATGAAGATACTCAGGCAGATAGTTGAGTGGTGCCCTGATTTCATCGTGTATCGGGTGGCGGTGAATGTCGGTTGGATGGCGTAACGAAACGATGTGAATGGACAAGCCGAGTTTTTCGAGTGCGAGTATTTCCTGGGCAACAAACGTCTCGGAAAGACGCGGATATCCCTTTAGTACAAATGCAACGGGGGGGGGCACTAGCAAGCAACACTACGAGCGATGAAATAGCGATCTTGCGGCACTCCTTCGGGCAGGGGCAATGGTTGCCAGCCAGAATGACTCATCGGCTGGTCCGAAACAATTATCCCGCCCAATGTCATCAGCGCTGGCAGAAGATTCTCCAGCTTTGCTGCTACGGCCTTGGTACTAGCGACATCACCAGAACCGCAATCAACGTGTGCAAGAGCCGCCGGCGCGCCAATTCGTTCAAACGCGCGCGGGAGGCTGCTAGAAAAATCGCCGAGAATCATGTGGAAATCATCAGGAATACAATCTGGATGAGCGGCGACCTGGCGATCAAAGACAAATATGTCGCGTTCCGGAAGCAAGTCGCGCATGTGATCATAGGTCCGCCCGTTACCCAGTCCCAATTCCAACACCGGTCCAGAGATATCGGAAATCAGGGTTGCAGCGTAATCCAAGCAGTCACGTTGGGCGACAAGACGGCGGATGAAACTGTTCAGTCGGCTCATACCACTAGTTCTGTAACATTTGTCGGCGCTTTTTCAGTTGATTGCTCGCTTAACCACCCGTCCATCAAGGCATTGATTGTTGACAGTCCATCCAGTAATCCGGGAATATGAACTGCGGAAGGCGGTGATTGATCAGACAGGCCTTCCATTGCGCGTGCCATGTCTTCAGGACGCCGGGCGTCGTCATCCAGTAGCATGGACGAAAGACCTAACTCCTCCGCTCGTTTTGCGCGGATGTATTGTTCGAGCCTTGGCACGGTGCGTGGCACAATCACGCAGGGTTTGTCAAATGACAGGACTTCGCAGAACGTATTGTATCCACCCATAGCGACCACGCCGGACGCGTGTTCGAACAATGCTTCCATGTGCGAGTCGAAGGTAATGGCGTGGACTGCGTCCAGTCGATTGACGCGCGACATAAATCCGGATTGCAACTTGGATTGCATAAATGGGCCAAGAACAAGCAACGCTTGCATATCCAGACTCTGGTAATGTTCGTAGGCTCGTAGAACCCAGTCGATCAAAGTCGCACCATCGCCACCACCGCCGGTGGTGACCAGAACATAAGGTTTGTGAGGATCAAAGTTGTCGGACACATAAGGCATGGCAACTGTAGAATCCCACGAGCGACGCAGGTATCCGGTATAGATAGCCTTTTTTCGTACGTTGTCTGGTAAATCTACACCAACAAGGGGGTCACATACGTCTTTCAGGCCGTAAATCCAAATCTGGTCATACAGATCGCGCAACGCTGGCAATGCATTCTTGCGTTCCCACTCCTCGGACAGGATGCCAGGTTCATCCAGTACATCGCGTAAACCCAGAATGGTCGGTACGCCCTTGGCTTTTAGCATCTTCAGTGTTTCAGATACTTCACCGCGCAGCCCCAAGGGTTCCTTATCCACAATAAACAAATCAGGATCGAACATTTCGGCAGTGTGTTTTATCAGGCCCGCCCGCAGGGCAACTGTTTCCTCAATGCCCATTTCCAGACTCAAAGACGTGTATTCGCCATGCCGCAGTTTGATCACACCTGGTATGCGAATAAAATCTACTCGTGAACGGAAATCAAAACTGCCAATTATGGGAGAGCCTGAAAGAATCAATACAGACAGATCCGAGCGATTACCGACCAGAGAATGGGCGATGGTCTGGCAACGGCGCAGATGCCCCAAACCGAATGTATCGTGGCTATATATCAGCAGTCGCGTATTGGCACGGGTCTGTTTCACGGGCTCTGTTATCCGTCATCGGCATGGCTGCTCGGCCAAGCTATTTGAGCGATGCGTATGGTATACGTGCGGAACGGACATGGGAAGAAAAACCGACAAATAGTGTGGTTTTTACACAGCGCCGTTTTCCGGGGTTATGAATAAAATGCTTCTTGCTTTCGCTGGTGGGTATACTCTTAATCAACAATTCAGCAACAGAGAAAAATACGGCGGATGGATCAAGCTTTTTCAACAAACGGTTCAGAGTTTCAGATGTGGGTAACATTTATCCTCATCATTGGTGCGTTTGTGCTCTATGTGTTTGAGACATCCAGTATGGAAATGACGTCCGTAGGATTAATCTGTACCCTGTTGATTTTCTTTAATTTTTATCCAGTTGCGGACGTTAACGGGAACAATCTTGTTGACCCTGGCCGAATTTTGCACGGATTTTCCAATCCTGCGCTCATTACTGTCTTAGCGTTGTTGGTCGTCGGGCAGGGGATGGTACGCACGGGCGTGCTGGATCATGGTGCGCGCGTCATTCTCGCCATTGCAAAAGGGCGTCTGGGTGCGGTTCTCGCGCTCTTGTTTTCCCTCATCATTGTCATCGTGATCAGCGCTTTCTTGAATAATATACCGGTTGTGGTGATCTTTATTCCCATCATGCAGGCATTGGCCGCCCGATTTGGTCAGTCACCGAGCAAGTGGATGATCCCGCTGAGTTATGCGGCCGTTTTCGGTGGTATGACCACATTGATCGGGTCGGGCACGAATCTTCTGGTGAACAGTGCGTTAATTGAAATGGGGGAACGCCCATTCGGGTTTTTTGATTTTTCTGTGTCGGGCGTTGTCCTGGCCAGTGCTGGATTAATCTACATCACATTTGTTGCGCCACGGTTGTTGCCCGACCGCGCGGCGGCAACCAGTCAGAGCGGCACCAGAGAAGGTAAACATTTCCTGGCGCAAATCACAGTAGGAGAAGCGGCTGACATCATTGGTGAGCGCGCCGTTGGCGGATTGTTTCGGGGGCTGCCAAATATGACTGTGAGAATGATTCAGCGGGGTAAGGAAACACTGTTACCGCCCTACGAAGACGTCAGAATTCGCCCTGATGATGTTCTGGTTGTGGCGGCTGTCCGGAAAACCTTACGTGAAGTTCTGGCATCTGACCCCGCCTTGTTCCATCCGGATTTGGGCGATGATCCACGTGACAAGGGTGCGGCCAATCGTCCTTGGCAGGAAGGAGAGCAGGTTTTGGGCGAGGTAATGGTGGTCCCGGCATCCCGTTTTGTGGGGCAGACACTGGCGCAAATTGGTTTCAGATACAAAACCAACTGTATCGTTCTGGGCGTTCAGCGGCGATCAAGAATGATCCGTGCCAAAATTACCGATATTCGCCTTCAATCCGGTGACGTTCTGCTGATTCAAGGCCAGCCAGGTGATGTTTCTGGATTGAAGGACAACCGTGACGTGGTGCTGATTG
>JAJFID010000249.1 GCA_021775325.1 Rhodospirillales bacterium | reverse complement strand
CGACCACCTTTAACAACTTTGGCCACACGATTGATATGAACCAGCCGATCAATCAGATCGTCTTCCGGCTTTTCATCGCGCGGACGACGGTCCTGATCACGTTTACCACGACCGCGCTGATTGCCACCACGCGGGTTGCTGTTGCGGTCCTGGGTAGGGGACGGTGCTTGTGCCATCAGTTAACTCCTTAGAAATCCAGGCCGCTTTCGCGAGCTGCATCGGCCAGTGCTTTGACGCGGCCATGAAAACGGTAACCACCGCGGTCGAACACAACCTGTCCGACACCGGCAGTCTTGGCGCGCTCTGCGATCAACTTGCCCACCTGGGCGGCAGCATCCGCTGTTGCACCTGTACTCAGATTTGAACGCATGTCCTTCTCAAGGGTGGACGCAGCCGCAACTGTTACACCCTTCACATCGTCAATGACCTGCGCATAAATGTGCTTGCCAGAACGAAAGACGGAAAGCCTTGGCCGATCGGCAGATTTCCGTGAAATCCTGCTGCGCACGCTTTGCTTGCGGCGCTCGAATAATTTCTTTGCGTTTGCCATGACTATTTCTTCTTGCCTTCTTTACGGAGGATGTATTCACCCTCATATTTGACACCCTTGCCCTTGTATGGCTCCGGTGGGCGATAGCCGCGAATTTCAGCGGCAACCTGACCAACACGCTGTTTGTCGGTGCCGGAAATTTCGACATGAGTCTGATCCGGACAGTTGATCTTGATGCCTTCGGGAATCTTGAACTGGACGTCGTGACTGAAACCCAGTTGCAAAACCAGATCGTTACCCTGCACCTGCGCACGATACCCGGTGCCATTTATTTCCAGTTTCTTGGAGAAACCTTCCGAAACCCCAACAACGAGATTATTGACGACCGCCCTGGCGGTACCCCACATCTGACGGGCACGCTGCGATTCATTGGCAGGCTTTACCGTAATCTGATTGTCTGCCTGCTCAACAGTGACATCGTCAGTCAACAGTGCTGACAATTCACCCAGTTTCCCTTTTGCAGATACGATGAAGCCATCGATCTTTACATCTACACCGTCTGGTACAGGTACCGGGACTTGGCCAACTCGCGACATGTTTTTCGCTCCTAAAAAATCATCATTACCGGGTCAATTAGAAGACCTGGCAAAGAACCTCACCACCGACGTTCTCAACACGTGCTTCGTTGTCCGACATGACACCACGTGGAGTCGACAGAATTGAGATGCCCAAACCATTGAAATACAAATGTAAATCCTTGATTTTGGAATACACACGACGGCCGGGTGTGGACACGCGCTGAATTTCGCGGATCACCGGATCGCCTTCGTGATACTTGAGTTCAATACTTATTTCGTTGATTCCGGGACGCACTTCGTACGCCTCGAAATTCCGAATAAACCCTTCCCGCTGGAGAACATCCAAAACGTTCAGGCGCAAGTTGGAACTCGGCGAAACCACCTGGTTTTTCCGTGCACGCTGACCGTTACGTATACGGGTCAGCATATCACCTAGTGGATCAGTCATCGACATTTCGATATATCTCCTTACCAGCTCGACTTGACCATGCCGGGTATCTGCCCGGACAAGGCAAGCTCACGCAACGCAATACGGGACAGCTTGAATTTGCGATAGTTCCCACGTGGACGCCCGGAAATCGCACAACGCAAACGCTGCCGGTTTGGTGCCGCATTCCTGGGAATCGCCGCCAGCTTCAGGCGCGCGTTGAAGCGTTCCTCCGGGGAGGACTCCTCATCCTTTGCGATTGCCTTCAGCGTCGCTCTGCGGTTTTCATACCGCTTTGCGAGACGGGTACGTTTCTTATCCCGTTCGACTGCGCTTTTCTTAGCCATTCGTGTTTACTCCGATATCTCGTGCCGTTACTTGGAAAACGGCATATTAAAACCCTTGAGCAATGCTTTTGCTTCAGCATCGGTCTTGGCGTTTGTGCAGATGATGATGTCCAGTCCACGGATCTGATCGACCTGATCATAATCAATTTCCGGGAACACAATCTGTTCCTTGATGCCCATGGCAAAATTGCCATTGCCGTCAAAACTCTTGCCATTCAAACCGCGGAAGTCGCGAACCCGTGGCAGCGCCACATTCACCAGACGGTCCAAAAACTCGTACATATGGTTACGACGCAACGTAACCTTCGCCCCAACCGTCATGCCATCGCGCAACTTGAAAGCCGCAATCGACTTTTTGGCTTTGGTGATGACCGGTTTCTGACCAGAGATGCGTTCCATATCAGCGACCGCACCATCGATCTTTTTGCGATCCAGCGATGCTTCACCGACGCCCATATTCAGGACGATCTTGGTGACCCGAGGCACTTCCATGGAATTGCTGTATTTGAACTCTTCCTGCATTTCTGCACGAACAGTCGATTCATAGTATTCTTGCATACGTGTAGCCATTGTCCGCAATCCTTAGGAGTCAATAACCTCGCCCGAACCACTGGCGACACGCACTTTGCGTCCGTCATCCAGAGTCTTGAAACCAACGCGCGTAGGCTTGTCGGTCTTCGGGTCGATGTGGGCCAGGTTAGAGACGTGAACAGGTGCCTCTTTCTCGATAATGCCACCGGGCTGTACCTGCGTTGGCTTGGTGTGTCGTTTGATCATGTTGACACCCTGCACAACAGCGCGGTCTTTGCCCGGAATGAGCTTCAGTACTTCGCCACGCAGCCCCTTGCTTTTGCCGGCAAGGACCTGAACGCGGTCACCCTTTTTAATCTTTGTCGCCATCACAGCACCTCCGGCGCAAGTGAAATAATCTTCATGTAACGTTTGGCGCGCAGTTCACGTGTAACCGGGCCAAAAATACGGGTTCCGACAGGCTCGCCCTGCGCGTTGATCAGGACAGCAGCGTTCTTGTCAAAACGGATGGACGAACCATCCTTGCGGTTGATGTCCTTAGCCGTGCGCACGACAACGGCTTTCATCACCTCGCCTTTTTTGACACGGCCCCGGGGGATCGCCTCTTTAATCGAGACAACGATCACATCGCCGACAGATGCATATTTCCGCTTTGAGCCACCGAGCACCTTGATGCACTGGACTCGACGGGCACCTGAATTATCAGCAACCTCTAGGTTCGTTTCCGCCTGAATCATTGTTCTTCTTCCTTAATCCGTCAGTTGTTGACGATTACGACCATTGCCCTGGGGCACTAGGCCTCGTCACCGACGACTTCCCAACACTTATTTTTCGAAATTGGTTTGCATTCGCGAATCTTCACGGAATCACCAATCTTGCAGACATTCTCTTCATCGTGCGCAGAGTATTTCTTCGAACGACGGATGAACTTCTTGTAGATCGGATGCATAACCTTGCGCTCAACCTTGACCACAATGGTCTTTTCCATCTTGTCGCTGACTACGACACCTTGCATTACTCGTCTAGACATGACTGGTTTCCTCTTCGGCCCGGCGCTTAGGACGCTGCGGCCTGTTTGGCGGCACTTGCCTGCTCGCCGATAATTGTCTTAACCCGTGCAATATCCCGCCTTACCTGACGGACACGAACCGTATTCTCCAACTGTCCACTCGCGGCCTGGAAGCGCAGATTAAAGGCCTCCTTCCGCAGGTTGAGCAGATCATCTTTCAATTCATCTTGCGACTTGGTACGCAGATCAGCAGCAATCATAACCTTTAACCTTCTTCACCGAGGCGAGAGACAAAACGGGTTTTGACCGGCAACTTTGCCGCCGCCAACTCAAATGCACGCTTGGCAACATCATGTGGCACACCGTCTACCTCGAACATAATACGACCGGGCTTTACACGAACGCACCAGTACTCAGGCGTTCCCTTACCCTTACCCTGACGAACTTCAGCAGGCTTCTTGGACACTGGCAAATCCGGGAAAATCCGGATCC
>JAJFID010000248.1 GCA_021775325.1 Rhodospirillales bacterium | reverse complement strand
AGTTACTGGAAGCGCAAAAGACATCAAGCGGGTTGAGGAGCGGCTGCAAAGATCCCATGGCGATCCCGTCGAAGCCCATTACAAAGATGGTCGATGGTTGCTGTTTACCCGTACTGATATCTCGGATGGCGCGTTTGTGACTCTGAGAACGGATATCACGACCCAGAAGAACGCAGAAGCAGAACGTCAGCGCCTTGCGCGCCTGTTGCGGGATGCTGTGGAAAGCTTGCCGCATGGGTTCTCGATCCTGGACAAAGATGGAAATCTGGTAGCTGCCAACTCAGCTTATGCCAAAAGCTATAACCGGACGGTCGAGGAAGCCGTCGGAATTAGCCAAGATGAGTACATGAATCCGTTCATTGAGCTTTGCCACCGATTTGATGGTCGGGAGATAAGTGTCTGCCCGGAAGACAGGGCCTTTATCGAAGAACGCATGTTGACGTCGCGTGAAAACCCGGTCGAAGCGGAAATGAAAAATGGTGAATGGTGGTTAATGATCCGGACAGCCACGTCGGACGGCGGGTTCGTGACGCTCCGTACAGATATTACGCGGCAGAAGAAAGCCGAAGCTGCGATCTGGGAAAGCAGTGATATGATTCGCAGTATTCTGGAAGCATGCCCTCTGCCTGTTGTGATGACGCGCCTGTCAGACGGCCTCGTCATTTATGAGAGCCCGGAAGCTCAGCAACTTTATGGCCGTGAGCACATTACCGGTGACGTGTACTCCACGGATATATACACGAACTCAACTGATCGCAGTATGTATGTGAAACAGTTGCAGAAGCACGGTTACGTGGATGGTATGGAATTGAAATTGCGCCACACGGATGGGTCGGAGTTCTGGGCATCTGTATCCTCGCGAAAGATCGAGTTTCTGGGCGTGGAGTGCATTGTTGCCAGTGTCATGGACATGACGGAAGGCCTGGCATTGGAGAGTGAGTTGGCGCGTCAAAGGGAGGCCTTGCATCAAAGTGAGAAATTGGGTGCATTGGGTGAATTGTTGGCAGGCGTTGCGCATGAGTTAAACAATCCGCTTTCTGTTCTCGTCGGTCAGGCGTTGTTGTTACAGGAAACAACAACTGATGAACGGATCATGTCCAGGGCGGCAAAGATTGGTAATGCTGCGGACCGGTGTGCCCGGATCGTCAAGACGTTCCTTGCGATGGCGCGTCAACAGCCAATGAACCGGCGAAACACGCAGATCAATGATGTGATTGAATCCGCACTGGAAATGACGGCCTACGGCGTGCAGGGTGCGGGCATTAAAATATCGACACGCATGGCACAAAATCTGCCGCCCGTGTGGATTGATCCTGATCAGATCAACCAGGTTATCACCAATCTGGTGGTCAATGCTCAGCATGCGTTGGAAGGAGAAAAGGGTGAAAAGAGAATTCATGTATCATCCAGTTATCGTGCCAAAGACAACGAGGTGCTTGTTAAAGTAAGTGATACGGGGCCAGGCATTCCGCCAGATATCCAACAACGAATATTCGAGCCGTTTTTTACGACCAAGGATGTTGGTGCGGGGACCGGTATCGGCTTGGCGTTCTGCCACCGAATCATGGAGTTTCATGGCGGACGTATTAAGGTTGATAGCTCTTCCGATGAGGGCACCGCCTTTGTCGTACGCATTCCGGCGGAGGCGGGTGCCGGCGAAAACATTCAACCCGATACTGTCTTTGCGCAAGGTGCCGAAGGGCTATCCATTCTGGTGGTTGATGATGAACCGCAAGTTACTGAAATTCTGTCGGAGATTCTGAGGACTGATGGCCATCGAGTCGTTACTGCTGAAAATGGAAACCGTGCATTAACCAATTTATCCAACGACAATTTTGACGTCATCTTAAGTGATATGCGCATGCCGGAGTTGGATGGGCCGAATTTTTATAAGGTTTTATGTGAACGTTTCCCGGATATGAAAAACCGCATCGCCTTCATTACGGGTGACAATGTAAGCCCCAGGGTTGCAAGTTTCCTGAGTACATGCGGTTGCCCCTCCCTGGAAAAACCAATCACACCAGCGGATGTGCGTGGTATCGTGGATGATATTGTTGCCGCATTGCCGTAATTATTTTCGATTCAGCCTTAACATATGCCAGCCGTTCAAAATAAGTTAAGGTGGGCAACATGAGGTTCGCGTCAATTTCAATGGGAACGGACGATTAATGAGCACGCTTGGGCATATCGTCGTTGTTGATGATGAGCCGGATATTCGCGATACGGTGCGCGATTATCTGGAATTAAAGGGTTATCGTGTATCCTGCGCGGCTGATGGCAAGGAACTGCGCGCACTTGTGGAGCGTAGCGAACTGGACCTGGCTTTGCTGGACATCAATATGCCGGGCGAGGATGGGCTGTCTCTGGCCCGGTTTTTACGGGAAACGCGAGATATTGGAATCATATTTCTGACGGCATCGGTCGATACGGTTGACCGCATTGTGGGTTTGGAAATTGGTGCCGACGATTACATTCCCAAACCATTTGATCTTCGGGAACTGCACGCACGGATCAAGGCCGTATTGCGTCGCATTAAATCACCCGCCAAGAAGAGCAATGTGGGGTCAGACGGCGCAGTGCAGTTTGGTGAGTATACATTGAACCTGGAGACGCATACCTTGGGCGGTCCCGACGGTGAGGATATCGCGATTACGTCCATGGAATTTGATTTGCTCAAAACCTTTGCCGAGAATCCGAACCGTGTATTGAGTCGCGATCGTCTGCTGGACCTTGCCCACAATCGGGATTGGGATCCCTATGATCGAAGCATCGACATTCGTATCACACGCCTTCGGCGGAAGATTGAACCTGACCCATCCAAACCGGCAATTATCAAGACGGTGCGTGGCGCGGGTTATGTGTTCAATGCTGGCGAGACGTAGATAACGTAACGGCGTTACCCGGGGAACAGGATCGTCCTGTTGCCCTCATCCACATTGCCGAGAGAATGAGTCCATGTTTCATCGGGCCACCTGTATTCCGCTGTGCCACGGGCCGGCCAATAAACCGCCGTGTAAAGTGTGCCAAACCCACGCCCGTAGGCAGTGGAATACAGCGGCGGTTTGAGAAACGCGCCAATAAAACGCTCTGCTGGTTCATCATGCAATGTAAGGCGATGGAGCAGAAACTTCTCCCGTTCGACGGAGGCGGTTGCGCGGGCATGCTGGTGCCACTCGACCCGGTCCTGATGATTGGTTGCAACGGGGGTATCGGTGATGATAGCACCTGCATCAGGCGATAAATACGCCGTCAGATGTTTACCAGATTTGTCGACCATGGTGACGTTGTAGGCCATATGACAAGGAACACGTTTGAGAGTCTCTGCAGCGTCCTTTGTCGTTTTACAGAACTCAAGGATGTATCTGATTATCAGGGGAACGCCGAAACCGTCGCCAACGATGCGGCGGCCACCAAATGTCAATGATACAGCGAGCCCGGATTCGTTGATGCCGTCGAGGAGGCCAAACACACCGTCAGACATTCCCATGACCCACTGGCCATTCCAACGGCTATGCAGAATCATGCCGTCACAAAGCGCCGGAGAGTAGTCGTAGTTGCGTACCATCATGGGCTCATCGCCCGGCCACACGGCCTGCGAACACCCTGAAAGATAGGCAGGCGGGCAGTAAAATGACAGGAACCGGGCCTGCAAGTCGGTTCCGCCAACAAGCTCTACAACCGTTTCATACGTGGGCACGAGCTCCGGCATGTGCTGACGCAGGGCCCTCAAGCCGCCCAGGTAGGTCTGACGAGCTTCGATTCCTTCTTTGACAAACCATTTATGGTATGCGGGCCACAATCTTCCGAAGCACTCTTTCAAGCGCCCGCCTGGCTCAGCTTCTGACACCATCTGGAAGGTAAAGCCAGATGTATCCATTTCACCTGTAATCATTAGCCTTTCGTTACAGTATTTTGAACGCGGGGTCAGATGGCCCTGACGTTTGGGCCACTACGCCAGCGGATGGTAACGGACGGGCCCGGTATTGTGACTTGATCCCTTCGATCCAGGCCTTGGCTCGTTTTGTCAGGCGGAAGTTTCGATCCATGGATCTGCCACGTGTTATCAGAATGCCCAGGTCGGCACCTTCGTAACGGAAATCACCAATGCCACTGATACGCAGGAAGAAAGCTTCAGCTTCACTTTCGACTGCACGCCGATGATAATCGAACCGGCTGAATTCCACGCTTCCATCCGGCATCAGACTCCAGATACCCGACTCTGGTGCCTGAGTAATGATGTCTACATTGTCGTCTGTGTGTTTGATCACCATTTGGCACCAACCATCAATATTCTGTGGGTCGGCCCAGCGCGAGTTTAGTTCCTCAACATCAAGCTCGAATTTAACGCCCGAAAACTCCAGTAAGTGGAACAGGAATAACGGCGCATCCGCATGTGCAAACGCCGCATGGTTGGTCATGGAGCTTGCGCCCGTGATTCTCGGATTGCATTCCCCGAGATAGATTTCGCCGTCTTTCTTGTCGATCAGGAAGTCCAGTTCGAAATAGCCACGATACCCTTCCTTGGCCAGTTGGTTCCCGAACTGGAAGGTGTACTTGCGGGCCTTGTCACGAATCTTCTTGTCAAAAGCGTCAGCGAAGATTTCGTTGCCGCACCAACCACCGCGATAGGGCGTAAGTTGAGGGAAACCGACCAATTCTGTCATCAGTGGTCCAACGATTGTGCCTTTTTTCGTAGCGCACGCCTCGATCGCTGATCCACGGCAGTTGATGCGCTTCATGACCTTAATTTCGCCCTGGCCCACAATTTCATGTTCGTGGCGTTTGAAATCCCGTTCGTTCTTAACGAAGAATGTGGTATGGCCGGAATCACCGAAGGCAGACTGCAGGACCAGATCATTGCCCAACTTTTTGGACACCTTTTTTAGCTGCTCCCAACTATCAATTTTGGACAAGATATTGGGTACGCTGGGTACACCGGCCTTATTGCCAATACGGACCGTTTCGATTTTGTGATCGATCTTCTCGCGTAATGACGCCTTCGGGAACCAGACTTCCAGACCCAGCTCCTTACAGATTTTTTCGACCCGCTCATCAAACATCAGGAACACGGCCTTGGGCTTTTGGCCCTTTGACTTCATGAAGTCGATAACTTCCTTGTGTTCCAGCAGGTACGCATTGATGTCTTCGATAGACTCGAATTCAGGATGGGCGTCTTCCGTGGGCACGAACGTATTGGGATGTCGACCGTCATAGCAGTCGA
>JAJFID010000247.1 GCA_021775325.1 Rhodospirillales bacterium | reverse complement strand
AAGGGCAAAAAGAAAATGCGCCAGTTCGGCAATGTGGAAATACCCCAGTCAGCATTTCTGGCAGCCCTCAAAACAGGCGACGACTGATCTCACATCTGCCCTAATGCCCGGCCTCAAGTCCCGGCGGTCTTTTCTTCCAGTACTCTGTCTCCCTTTCAAAAGCGTGGGCGAGTTGCAGGACGCCAAAATCGTCACCGCGCCTGCCGGTGATCTGAATGCCCACCGGCATGCCAGCGTCTGAAAATCCGCACGGCATGGATATGGCTGGTAATCCCAGCAGGGGTTGCGGGTCCAGCATGTCCCACGCCAAGACGCTGTCGTCTGCGCCGGCCAGAATGGGATTGCACGGTGTCACCGGCCAGACCAGATAATCGTAGTCTTCAAAAAAGCGCGCCGCACGTTGCCAGATGTCGCTGCGTTTGCGGTCCAGGTCAATGACGTCGCTGGCGCTGAAGGAACGGGCCCTATCCACCAGTTGGTGAATGTCCGGTTTGAACAGGTCGGGTTTTTCGTCAATCAGACCATCCAGACGGGACAGTGCCGCCAGGCATTTGTAACGATTGAGAATGCCGGTCGCTTCACGGATATCCGGACAGGCGTCCTGTACGTCCGCGCCCAATCCGGTAAACACAGGCCGGGCGCCCGCAATAATCTTTACCATATCAGGGTCGCGCTGCTGGCCGTTTTCATCCCCGGACATATCCAGACTCCAGGCAATGCGTACACCCTGCCACGGGCGTTCCAGTGATGCGGCAAAGCCGGACGCCGGGCCCTGCCAACTGACCGGCGACATATCTGACGGTCCTGATATGACGCTCAGGTAAAGTACGATGTCCGCCACCGTGCGGGCCATGGGGCCATGGACCGAGAATTCCTCCCAGATATTGTTGCTGCGCCCGACCGGTATGCGGCCGGGCGTTGGTCGGAACCCGACCACGTTGCACCACGCGGCGGGCGCACGCAGGGAACCGGCGATATCGCTGCCATTGGCCAGCGCCGTCATGCCGCTTGCCAGCGCCACGGCAGAGCCACCGGAACTGCCACTCACCGACATGTTTTTGCCGTAGGGATTATGGGTCAGACCAAAGACGGGGTTGATGGTCTGCCCGCCAAAGGAAAATTCCGGCGTGTTGGTTTTGCCCAGAAATACAGCACCTGCGGCGCGTTCTCTGGCAACAATCAGATCATCGTCGTCCGGTACATGGTCGGCGAATGCGGGCGAGCCATAGGTGGAGCGGACGCCCGCCATATTGAACTTGTCCTTGCTGGCCACGGGTAAACCATCCAGCGGACCGATCTGTTCGCCCCGTGCGCGGCGGGCATCGCTGGCGGCGGCCTGTTTTCCGGCCAGCGCCGGTGTGTGGGTGACGATGGCATTGAGCGCCGGATTGGTCTGCTCAATCTGCTGCAGATGCACATCCAGTAATTCGGTCGCACTGATGTCGCGACGGGCCAGCATCGTCGACAATTGTGTGGCAGGCAAAAAACACAGATCCCTCACGGCTTACTCTTGGTCGGGAGTTTTTGGATCGCGCTGCGGGTGGTACTCACCGACTTCCGCATCGTCGGGTAGCGTTGGCGTTCGTGTTGAAAACGCCAGACCGTCGATGATGCGGACGCTGTCAACTTCCAGCGGGTTTGCCATATGGTCTCTCAGTTCTTCTATTGCCTGTTGTTCCCGTTTCAGGTCATTGAGATATTCGTCCGCATAATCATCATCGGGATATCCGGCCGGCGTATCGCCCGGATAGACACTCTCGCGGATGTCGTCGTCCTCGTCCTTGTGCAGATCAAACATCAGATGCGACGGTGCGCGGTCGTCTTCACGGGGATCATAGTTCTCATCCAGAAGCGCCTGATCGCTGAGCTCGTCAATAATAAACAGGGATTCCCGCTGGCGTTCGTATTCCTCCTGAACCTCGGGCGACATGACCTTGTTGGGACGGCAGGTCCAGACCGCCACAAGTCCCGGCCCGCCCGCCAGCAACCATGCGGGAACCTGCAGCAGCGTCACAAGCACCGGATCCCACAGCGCAGGCCACAGTCTGTCGATGCGAATCTCGGTGATCACAAGGCTGGCCGGTGACAGGGCATACCACAGATCATAGGACGAGGTCATCAGACCGCCGCGCCCCAGTTGCACCAGAAAGGGCTCAGCCGCCGTGGAAACGAACGCAACAACCAGTAACAGCCAGCCAAAATAAAATACCAAACGCATCAGGCATCATACTCCCATACCGCCGCCCGGCAGAATGAATTCGGCGTGTTCGCACGGCAATAGCGACAGGCGATATGGGTCAGCGTAGTCAGCGTAGTGCATCCAGGTTCAGGTCTTCCATGCTGCCCATCCACATGGCGTGGTCCGTGTGATCGGGGATATCGTCACCGGTTTCCGTATGAATGAAAACCGTCAGACCGCGCCGGTTGAGGGCAAGCCAGGGAATGAGGGTGCCGAACAGGTCGGGCGTAAAGGCGATCTGATAGCTGTTCATGGGGTGGGGGCCGACAGGCATGTCGCGCCACCGGCCCAGTACAGCGGCGGGGAAATTTTCGGCCACGCCGTCGCGTACGGTTTCTGCTGTGGCGCGCGATTCCGTATCGTAATAAACGTGGGCGTGATAGCCCGTAATGGTGGCGGTCGTATTATCGGGCATATTTGCGGGCATAGGGATCAGTCTCTCTGTCATCGTGTCAAAAACCCGCGGGCGGGACGCTTGCGAAACGCATTCCGGACAGTGCCAGAAATCCTTCGGCAAAGCCATATACATGACATATGGGGGTGCGGGCGACGGCGCACCATATTTTGTCGCAAAACCGGCTATTCAGGGCCTTGCCCGCAGGTTCCGGGTGCTATAGGTTGCGGCCCTGTTCGCGACCAGCGGCACAAAAGTCTATATCCATGTGCCCACAACGGTTTGCGACCCCCTGCGGAGGGGTGGCCGAGTGGCTGAAGGCGCACGCTTGGAAAGCGTGTTTACGGGGAACCGTAACGCGGGTTCGAATCCCGCTCCCTCCGCCACTTTTCACGTATAACTAATTGATAAATAAGTGTTTTATCATGCATTTTATATTGTGGGGTGCAAAATGGGGTACAAATTGGATCTGAATTTGTTGCCTTGTACCGCCTTCCTGACATTAGAACTAAATACTCTACCTACCCTGCTCCAGGGAGCATGCAGCAGTACCGACTGAAGGAACGACTGACTGCTAAGAGAGCTTATTATACGTAGCGGAGCGGAGTGTAATAAGCGTTAGCAGGAAGTCGTGAGTGATGGAGAGTACGTATGCAATGCTCCCGGTCTATAACTATAAAATCCCCCCCCCCTTGAAAACATAGAAAACCGAAAAAACCTCAGAACTCTGCGGTTTGTTTAGTTTTCTCGGTTTTACGGTATTTTGTGATGTGTCCAATCGGACATCTTGTTCAAGATAACTCTTTTACAATAAGGATGGATTGCACCTGCAATCCTGACACTCTGGCGAAGAGCGGGGTAGCAAGCACAGCCTTCTTCTCGGGGAATCTTGCTCGGCGCTGATAGTATAAGAGCCACGCACAACGAAGTGAGCATGGCGACCATGGTGGATACGGTATGAATGGCCTGGAAGATGGTTGTGGGCGCGAGGGCAGAGCCCTTAGCCTTTGCATATTCAGACACAGCTATTTGGTGATGGTGCACTTGGGTTGTTTAACTAGATGGATCTGTAAGCCCGTTTAGAGTCCACTGAGAGTCATCAGGGGTTTCGTGGTGTAGATGTTGTGTTTTTAGTTAACGAGTCTGTGGCGAGCTCTGAGGCCGCTATGTGAGTCCTGTGTATCTGGATGCCAGTTATATGGCTATTGATACTGGTAACCTGCACC
>JAJFID010000246.1 GCA_021775325.1 Rhodospirillales bacterium | reverse complement strand
ATGCCCAGTTTTTCAGCCAGTTGCACGACTGCCTCAGCGGAGAACACACCTTCCGCCACGCTCAGGCGGCCATTCATGATGTTTTCCAGCGTTTCGCCCCGCCCCAACGCCACGCCCAGCGAAAAGTTACGGGATTGCATGGCGTTACAGGTGAGAGTCAGATCACCAAGTCCCGAAAGGCCCATGAAGGTCTCCGTTAGGCCATTCTTGGCACGACCGAGGCGGGCGATCTCGGCCAGGCCTCGTGTGATCAACGCTGCGCGGGCGTTGTCTCCCAGTCCGCGGCCTTCACTGATGCCACATGCAATGGCCAGCACGTTCTTGACCACGCCACCGACCTCGGCACCGGCTACGTCATCGGATCGGTAGAGGCGGAACCGCGGGGTGCTCAGGGCGTCGGTCAGGGCTTCCTGCTGTGCGTCTTCTTCTACGGCCAGTGTCGCCGCTGCGGGCTGGTTGCGGGCAACTTCGGCGGCGAAGGTAGGCCCGGACAGCACGGCCACAGGTGCCTGCGGCAGGGTTTGGGCTACAACTTCGTTCATCATCAAAAGGGACCCGCGCTCAATGCCCTTTGAGCATAAAACGGCAGGCACATCAGGCCGCCAGTCTGCGGCACATTGTTCCGTCACCGGGCGCAGGAACTGCGCCGGTGTCACCACCAGGACAACGTCCGCATCAATGGCGACGCCCACGTCGACAGTTGCCTGAATGCCCGGCTCCAGTGGAATGTCGGGCAGATACAGGGAATTGGTTTGATGATCATTGATAGATGCGACCACATCGGCCTCATGGGCCCATAACACCACATCGCGCCCGGCACGTCGCGCCACACAGGCCAGTGCCGTACCCCAGGCGCCTGCGCCGAGAATGCCTACTCTGGAAATTTCCATGGGTCAGTTATTCCATCCGCACTATTGACGGTCAAGCATACGGGGGGCGGACCGGCCTAAGGACAATCACGCTTTGGCTCCGGCATAGGCCGCCGGTGTCGCATCCGGGTCCAGCGGCCAGCGGGGGCGTGGTGCGAAATCGAGCGGGTCGGTATGACCCAGACGCAGGTGTTCGATGCCGGCCCATGCAATCATGGCACCATTGTCCGTGCAGAGGTTGAGCGGCGGGGCAACGAGGCGCATATCATTTGAAACGGCCAGCCGTTCCAGTTGTTCGCGCAGATAACTGTTTGCGGCAACACCACCGGCAACAACCAATGTGTCGCCAGTCGGGTGAGCGTCACGAAACATGGAAATGGCCCGTTTACACCGGTCTGTTACAGATCGGCCTGCGGCGCGCTGAAACGCCGTACACAGGCTGTTCACATCTTCATCCAGTAACTTGCCAGGCGGCAGTTTCTCGACGGCCTGTTTCACCGACGTTTTAAGCCCGGAGAAGGAAAAATCGCATCCAGCCCGCCCGACCATGGGGCTGGCCAGTGTAAACCGGTCCGGATCGCCCAATTTTGCCGCCCGTTCGACTGCCGGTCCACCGGGATATCCCAGCCCCAGCATCTTGGCAGTTTTGTCAAAGGCCTCACCCAGAGCGTCGTCAACAGTCGTGCCCAGCCGCCGGAACTGTCCAACACCTTCCACGGACAGCAGTTGACAGTGGCCACCGGAAACCAGCAGCAAAAGATAGGGAAAGGACACGTTGTCGGTCAGACGCACGGTCAGGGCGTGTGCTTCCAGATGATTGACGGCCACAAACGGTATGCTGTGTGTAAGTGCGATGGCCTTGGCCGCCATAACGCCAACCATGACGCCGCCGATCAGTCCGGGTCCGCCCGTGGCGGCGACCGCGCTCAGATCAGAGAATTCGACGTCCGCATCATCCATGGCACCGCCGATGATTCGGTCGATGTGATCCAGGTGGGCACGCGCCGCGACCTCGGGCACAACGCCGCCATACATGCGGTGCTCTTCAATCTGTGAAAGAACCTTGTTGGAGCGGATATGACCAGATCCGTCGACCACGGCGGCGGCGGTCTCATCACAACTGGTTTCGATACCCAGGACGAGTTGGGACTCAGGTTGCATTGGCTCTCACAGCGGGTCATAAACGGTACCGTGGTTATAAGGTATTCCCTGGCCCAGCAAAAACAATTGTACAAATTGGACGCATCTTTATGGCTTTGAAAATCGGCACACGCGGCAGCCCGCTTGCTCTGGCACAGGCCTACGAAACCCGTGATTTGCTGCGGGCTCGCTGGCCGTCGCTGGCTGCCGAAGATGCCATCGAAATCGTCGTGCTCAAAACTACCGGCGATATTGTACAGGACCGCCGGTTGTCGGAAGTTGGCGGCAAGGGTGTCTTCACCCGGGAACTGGACGAAGCCCTGTTTGATGGCCGCATAGACTGCGCGGCGCATTCCATGAAGGACGTGCCCACCTGGCTACCTGACGGGATCGTTCTGCCCACTATGCTGGCGCGTGAGGACGTGCGCGATGTATTTATCTCGCCAAAGGCCGCGCGTTTTGCGGACCTTCCCGATGGATCGGTGGTCGGCACCACGTCATTGCGGCGACAGGCGCTGATTCTGACCAAATACCCCGGTCTGGTGGTCACACTGTTTCGCGGCAATGTTCAGACCCGGCTGCGCAAGCTGGAAGAAGGCCAAGCGGATGCCACTATGCTGGCGCTGGCGGGCCTGAATCGCCTGGACATGGCCCATGTGGCGACATGTATCCTTGAGCCGGAGGAAATGTTGCCTGCCGCCGGGCAGGGGGCCATCGGCATCACCTGTCGTGCTGATGATGATGAGATCCGGGAAGTGATTTCGGCACTGGACCATCGGCCCACATCCGTCTGTGTGAATGCGGAACGGGCTGTTTTGGATGTGCTTGATGGCACATGCCATACACCGATCGCAGCCTATGCAGCACTGGGCAACACCGGCGAAGCTCTGCATGTTCGCGGCATCGTTGCGGAGCCGGATGGATCGCAGGTATGGGCTGGCGAGCGCTCTGGCTCGGTTCTGGATGCCGATGCCATGGCGCGTGACCTGGGTGCTGAATTGCGGGCTGCGGCAGGCGAGAACTTTTTTGCGGCACTGGCGGAATAAATAACAAAGATGCGCCTGCTTTTGACCCGCCCCACAGACGACAGCACCAATCTTGCGGCAAAACTGGGAGAACATGGTGTGTCATGTCTGATCGAGCCCATGCTGGAGATATCCTTTCAAGACGGGGTTACGCCTGATCTAGCGGACGTTCAGGGCATTCTGGTTACCAGTGCCAATGGAATCGCGGCATTTGCACGTCATTCAGACCGGCGCGATCTGGCCGTTTGGGCGGTTGGGCCAGCGTCGGCTCGTGCAGCGACGGATCTGGGATTTGAGCATGTTCACCATGCCAGCGGAGATGTTGCCGCTCTCGCTGCGCTGGTATGCAAGCATGTTGATCCGTCACGAGGGCCGCTGTTACATGTGGCGGGCACCCAGTTGGCAGGCGATCTGGCCGGTTTGTTGGGTGATGCGGGTTACGCGTACCGGCGCGCAGTCCTGTATGAGGCCAGAACCGCCCGGGAACTGTCCGCGGCAGCGCAACTGGAGTTGAGGGAAGGTTTTGTTGATGGCGTGGTGTTTTTCTCGCCGCGAACGGCAGAGACTTTTGGCCGTGTCATCACATTGGCTGGTCTGACCGACGCCTGCGCACGCATGACAGCCTATTGTCTCAGCCCGACCGTAGCGGACAAAATGCCGCCGATCGACTGGAATCACGTGGAGATTGCAGCACAGCCTGACGAAAATACTCTGGTCGAGGCCATATTGCGGGTGGTAGAGGACGCGTAAATTTCGGATACTGGAAACAGTAATCAACGACACCGATATTCCGGGCGGTGATCTCGGGGTGAGAGAAGTCCAAAATGACGAAAAAGCCGACAACAAAAACCAAAAAAACTGAGAAAGCTGCGACCAAAACGGAATCGACGCCGGGAAAAGTGGAGAAATCAGCCGCTAAATCAGAGGCTAAGCCGGGGCCCAAAACAGAGGCTAAGCCGGAGCCCAAACCCGCACCAAAGCCAGAGCTTAAGCCAGAGAACAAGGGGGCATCCAGGGCGACGCCCGAGACCAGGGCTGCTGGCGAACAGACGGTTTCTTCCCCTGTTACGCCGCTCGCTAAACCTGCGGCGGCTCCTCCTGCACCCAAGTCCGGCGGTGGCGCGGTATTTGGCGCCGTCATGACAATTTTAATCCTTGGCCTGGCGGGTGCCGGGGCCTGGGTTTCCCGTGATCACTGGTGGGCACACGTGGCACCGTACCTGCCTCAGGCCGAAAACACCCAGACTGCGCAGATGTTGGCACGCATGAGCGCCATCGAGGATCAGATCGCGGGCATGGCTCCTACGAGCGACGATGCGGAAAGCGTTGCATTCGCCGAGTTGCAGCAGGAACGCGACGCACTCACGGCGGAGATTTCTACAATCATGGCCCGGCTGGAAGCCGTTGAGCAGTCGCTTGATGGTGTTGAACGCTTGGCCAATGCAGTTACCGTCGACGAGGAGGCCGGTATTGCCCGGGATTCCATTCGTGAACTGGCCGACCGGTTAGCGTCACTGGAACTGGCAGACAATGCCGGAGCCGAAGCCAATATCCAGTTCGATAGTATGCTTGAGCGTTTGCAATCCGTGGAAGATCAAGCCAAAGCCATGGAATCCGCTGCTGCGGACGATATGGCTGTGCTCGCCAGCGTGCAGTCAAAAATTGATGCCCTGGAAACCCGCCCGGTGTCTGGATCCGGCAATGCGGGTGCTGCTGCACTTGTTCTGGGTGTTGGTCAGTTACGGGACGCTGTTCGCCGGGGCGCACCATACCAGGAAGACATGGAAGCCCTGTCGACTGCTATGTCGGAGGTTGCCGACGCGCCGGCGTATCTGCAGACCTTGCAGGAACACGCATCGTCCGGCGTGCCGACACTGTTACAACTGCAGCAGAGTTTCAGTGATGTGGCCGATGCCGCATTTGACGCCAGCGATCCGCCGGTGGATGATGGCTGGTTGTCCCAGACCCTGCACCAGCTCAAAAGCATCGTTCGCATTCGAGACACCGACGCGTCGGCCAGTCCGGGATCCGTGGAATCGCGCATCGCCAGGGCCGAAAACAATCTGTCTGCCGGTGATCTGGCCGGCGCTGTCAATGTCCTGGTGGAACTTGAGGGCGTTGCGGTAGCGGCGTTATCGGACTGGCTGTCTGCGGCGCAGGCCCGTCTGGCAGTTGATGATGCACTGGCCCGGCTGCATACCCTGGTGATCAATCGCATGATGGCCCAAACGTCAGCCAGTCAGGCTGCAGCGGGTCAGGAATAGATCGAATGGTTCGCGCCCTCCGTTATTTCATCATCATTGCCATTCTTGCGGCCGCTGCGGCGTGGCTGGCGGATCAACCCGGTTCCGTGACCATGGTATGGGGCAGTTATGAAATCGATACGTCCTTTGGCGTGCTGGCCATTGCCGTTGGTTCCGTTGCCGTATTGACCGCGTTGCTCTATCGCACATGGTTGTTTGTTCGCCGTGCCCCGGCCAGCATCCGTGGTGCGTGGAAGAACCGCCGACAGGATCGCGGCTACCGCGCCCTGACCAAAGGCATGGTTGCGGTTGCCGCCGGTGATGGCGAAGAAGCCCGCCGTCAGGCCCGCAAGGCTGAAGACCTGTTGAATGAACCGCCGCTGACCATGTTGTTGTCGGCACAGGCAGCGCAGCTGAATGGCGACGAACGGGCTGCAGAACGTTTTTTCCGGGCCATGACTGATAACAATGAAACGGAGTTCCTGGGTCTGCGCGGATTGCTCAATCAGGCCATGAAACGCGGTGATCGCGACGAAGCCATTGCCATTACTCGCCGGGCCCACAGGTTGAACCCGGACAGTGACTGGGTATCGCAGAGCCTGTTTGAATTACAGACACAGGCCGACCAGTGGCTGGATGCCCATGTGACGGTCAAAGAAGCCGTTCGCAACAAACATCTGAGCGCGCCCGAAGGCAAGCGTCGGCAGGCCGTATTGACCTATCAGATGAGCCTTGATGCAGCCGGAAGCGGCGACAAGGACAGGGCCCTGGAGTATGCCCGTGACGCCCTGAAAATGGAGCCGGACTTCGTGCCCGCCGCGCTCAGTGTTGCGGGAACCCTGATTGGTATCGGCAAGCTCCGCAAGGCCGCCGGTATTATTGAGCGTATCTGGGCCCGCGCCCCCCACCCGGATATGGTGCCGCTCTATCTGGAAGCACGGGGCGCGATTGACGCGCTGGAACGGGTCAAAATGGCCGAGAAACTGCGAGCCACCAATCCGGGCCATATGGATAGTGAACTGGCGGTTGCTGGTGAAGCGCTGGCCGCCAGCCTGTGGGGCAAGGCCCGTGATCATCTGACGACCGCCGCCGCCGATAATCCGCCAGCCCGGGTCTGCCGCATGATGGCGGAACTGGAAGAAGCCGAAAACGGTGATATGGCCAAGTCACGTCAATGGCTTGTCAGGGCATCCATGGCTGATCCCGACCCGGCCTGGGTCTGCGACAACTGCGGCCACACTGTCACAGATTGGTCGGCGAGTTGCGGTAATTGCGAGGCGTTTGACCGATTTGTGTGGCGCACGCCGCCCCACGTTATGCGTCTGGCGGAACCGGTGTCGGTTCAGGATGAAGAAGGCGATGTGGGCGATACTATCGGTCCTGTGATGATCACGGGCGCAGTGGGTGAAACGGATGGGGAAAACCTTCCAACAGTAACGGATCCGCCGCAAAAAACAGAAGCCAAGCCCCCGGCACCTGCCGAGGGTTAAATGCGGATGCGTGCCATTTTCCTGCAAATGAGACTGGAAAATAATCGCACCGCAGTATATAGCATGGCCCACAAGGGTCCTCCCCGGAGCCGCCTTAGCTCAGTTGGTAGAGCATCGCATTCGTAATGCGGGGGTCAGGTGTTCGAGTCACCTAGGCGGCACCATTTTTCTCTAACTGTTTCATCCTCTGTGTAGGTGCAGCATCGCCAAGCTGCAGGTTCCCTTTAGTCGTCAGAGATCATACG
>JAJFID010000245.1 GCA_021775325.1 Rhodospirillales bacterium | reverse complement strand
TCTGTTTGCCCAGTCAGAAGCTCTTATGCTCGGTTGGTCGGCCCCTGACGACGAGGGGCATGAAGAACGGGTATGTCCCGGCAATCGGCCCAGCACGACAATTTTGCTGGAGTCCCTGAACCCGGAAAATCTCGGGATGTTACTGGCGCTCTACGAGCACAAAGTATTCGTACAGAGCGTTGTATGGGGCATTAACCCCTTCGACCAATGGGGTGTCGAGTTGGGCAAGCAGCTTGCCAGTACCATTCTGGACGATATTTCGGCAGGATCACAGGTATCTCATCATGACTCTTCGACGAACGGGTTAATCAATCGGTTTCTGGAAAGCCGAGATATTCCATGACACTCCGCCTGCTTCCCGAAACGCTGGTCAATCGGATTGCCGCCGGCGAAGTGGTGGAAAGACCGGCTTCTGTGGTCAAGGAGCTTGTGGAGAACAGCATTGATGCCGGGGCCCGCAACATAGACGTCGTTATACGCGATGGTGGCCAGACGCTTATTTCCATCGATGACGATGGAATGGGAATGTCGCGTGAAGAGATAGAATTGTGCGTGGAGCGCCACGCCACATCCAAATTACCGGACGACGACCTGACTCACATCGGAACCCTGGGTTTCCGTGGCGAGGCACTGCCGTCCATCGGCGGCATCGCGCGACTTGGCATTGCCTCGCGGACGCAAGACTCCGATACGGGGTGGATGATGTCTGTGGAAGGCGGCACCAAATCAGGTGCTGAACCGACAGGGCGCACCAAAGGGACACGGGTTGATGTGCGTGACCTGTTTTTCGCGACACCGGCCCGCCTGAAATTTCTGAAAACGCCGCGTACGGAACAGAATCACGCTGTCGAGATCGTCAATCGACTCGCCATGGCGCACCCGGAGATTGGATTCTCTTTGTCCGACGGGAACCGCACAGTCTTCAAGTTACCGCCCAGCAACGGCGTCCTGTTTTCGGCTCGACTGGACCGACTGACCGCCATAATGGGACGGGAGTTTGCCGAGAACGCCATGCCCATTGACGCGGAACGTGAGGGCGTTCGTCTGTCCGGATATGCATCATTGCCAACCCTGAACCGTGGCAACGCCGCCATGCAATTCCTGTTTGTGAACGGCCGTCCGGTTCGTGACAAGCTGCTGGTGGGCGCATTGCGCGGTGCCTATCGGGATTTTCTGGCCTCTGACCGTTATCCCATGGTTGCCCTGTTTCTGGACATTCCCTCCAATGCCGTTGATGTGAACGTTCATCCTGCCAAGACAGAGGTCAGGTTTCGCGACGCGGCACTGGTAAGGGGATTGATTGTCAGTGCGTTAAAACATGCTCTGGCTGACGCCGGGCACAGGGCGTCGACGACCGTATCAAATGCCGCCCTGGGGGCATTTCGCCCTGCCATATCGCCGCTGTCATCCCAACAACACTCTGGCGGCGCAGCGTGGCGAGGCAGAAACGGAGGGTTCAATTCACAACTGGCAGAACGCCTTCATGAGTTCCATCGCCCCTTACCCAATCTGGATGCGTCGCCGCATGCGCGCGAAGCGGCGCTTCAGCAACGGAATTATGTTGATGCGGACGGTGTTATTCATGACGTCGTGCCACAGGATTATCCCCTTGGCGTCGCCCGCGCCCAACTACACGCGACCTATGTCATCGCCCAGACATCAGATGGTATTGTCATCGTTGATCAGCATGCGGCGCATGAGCGGCTCGTCCATGAGCGCATCAAGAATGCACTGGAGCATGGCGGTGTCGCGCGGCAGGGATTGCTGATTCCCGAAGTCGTTGAACTTGATGAGGCTTCGACGGACCGCCTCATGGCGCGTGCCGGGGAACTGGAAGAACTTGGCCTTGTTATCGAATCATTTGGCCCCGGTACAATTGTGGTCAGGGAAACACCCGCGTTGCTGGGCGAAATGGACATCACCGCCCTGATCCGCAATCTTGCAGATGACCTGGCGGAATCTGAGGACACCCTCTCGCTCCGTAACAACCTGGGTGATGTGTGCGCCACCATGGCTTGCCACAGTAGTGTTCGGGCTGGTCGTCTGCTCAATGGCGAAGAAATGAACGCCCTGCTGAGAGAAATGGAGGCAACGCCCCATTCCGGCCAGTGCAGCCACGGGCGACCGACCTATGTGGAGCTGAAACTACACGATATCGAAAAGTTGTTTGGCCGCCGGTAAGGACGTTACACGCGACGCAGGAATGATATCCGGGCAGCGCCATACTTGCGACTGTCCAGCATTTCCAGACCGGCAACAGGCGGGATACGCAATCCGCTTTCTGTTTCGGCAACAATCAGGCCAGACCCTGAAACCCACCCCTGACTCAGAAGGCATTCCAGACCGGGGACAATCAAGCCTCGTTTATATGGCGGGTCCAGAAATGTGACGTCGGCTCCCGTTGACAGGATTGGTGGCGGACTGCCCAGAGCCTGTGCGTCGCCGCGCAGAATGCTGACGTTTTGGGAAACCTGAAACGATTCCGCGTTCTGCCGGATGCACTCGATTGACTGTCGGTTGTTATCCACAAAAACGGCATGGGCGGCACCACGTGATAGTGCCTCAAGGCCCAGTGCGCCGGTTCCGGCATAGACATCAAGAACTTTTGCGCCGTCCATATGGACCGCGTGGCGACCATTGAGCAGAATGTTGAACAGCGATTCACGAGCACGGTCTGACGTTGGCCTCACATCCGCACCGGACGGTACCCTGATCGCTCTACCCCTGAGAGTTCCACCCACGATGCGCATTGATCACTTCCGCAAATTGTTCAGGATTCAAGCCAAATCGAAATCTTTTGGCAGGCTGTCCTTCAGCATACGACGGCCGGTTTCTTCCACATTGCCCCGTTCCATTTTCCCCAGTTGAAAAGGCCCGTACGTGGTTCTGATCAAGCGTGAGACCGGAAGTTCCAGATGTTCGAGAACTTTCCGGATCTCCCTGTTTTTGCCTTCCGTGAGGGACATGTTTAACCAGGCATTGGCACCTTGTTGACGGTCCAGTGAGGCCTTGATCGCCCCGTACCGGATGCCCGAAACCGTAATACCCCGCTCCAGCTTTTCCAGTGATTTTTCATTCACGCGGCCATTGACACGAACCCGGTAATGTCTGATCCAGCCGGTTGAAGGCTGTTCCATAAAGCGGGCAAGTTCGCCGTTATTGGTTAACATCAGGAGCCCTTCGGAGCTCATGTCGAGACGCCCCACCGTCACCACCCGTGGCAGATCAGGTGGCAGGCGTTCAAAAATTGTTGGTCGTCCTTCCGGGTCACTGTTGCTGACCAGCAGGCCCGGTGGTTTGTGATACCGCCAAAGCCGGGTTTCCTCGCGTCCCGCAATCGTTTTCCCATCCACCTGGATCACATTCGCACCTGTAACAACGCACGCCGGTGTCTCCAGCACGGCACCGTCGACCACAACCCGGCCGTCGGCGATCCAGCGTTCCGCCTCCCGGCGGGAGCACAGACCCGCACGGGCCATAACCTTGGCGATTCGCTCGCCTTTGGGCGTTTCCGGTGTTTCGGACGGGTTGGAACGCTTCGCCATTGATGGTGTCTCCTGATCGGGTGGCGGACCATAACAGGACATTCCCCCCCTGTCATGACGCTTAACTTGACCTGCTCCATCGTGCGCGGCAGGGTAATCCGCATGGCAGGATCAACACCCGAAAATTCCGACTTCATGGCGCTGGCAATGGCGGAGGCCCGCGCCGCAATGGACCGGAGTGAAGTGCCCGTCGGTGCCGTTCTGGTCGACACCAGAACGGGGGAGATTCTGAGCCGGAACGGCAACCGCACCGAAGAACTCAATGATCCGACAGCCCATGCGGAAATCCTGGTGATTCGCGAGGCTTGTGCAATCCAGGGCTCACCCCGCCTGGAGCAATGTGATCTTTATGTCACACTGGAACCCTGCGCCATGTGCGCAACGGCCATGTCCCATGCCCGGCTGCGGCGTGTCTATTTTTCGGCGTACGATCCCAAAGGCGGTGGCGTTGAACATGGACCACAGATTTTTGGACAAGCCACGTGCCATCATGCGCCGGACGTATACGGTGGTATGGCGGAGGAAGAATCGTCTGCCCTTCTGAAGGAATTCTTCCGGGCCCGAAGACAGGTCTAAGTCTAGATCATTATCTGTTCACATGGGTTCACAGAGAATGCTCTAGCCTATTGATATTACGCAAAGCCACCGTCACAAATTGATTCAATTTGCTCGGGTTTTGCTCTAGGTGCTGTGCCCACTGATTTCGGCATGCAGCGGTTTGGTTTCCTCAAACTTGCGTTTCTGCTCATCGCTGGCTGGTGCCTGATGGTTGGCCTTCCAGTCATCGTAGCTCATGCCATACACGATCTCGCGGGCATCGTCGTAACTGACGTCTTCACCGCGCTCGCTGGCGGCGGCCATATACCATTTGGACAGACAGTTTCGACAGAAACCGGCAAGGTTCATGATATCGATGTTCTGTACGTCTTTACGTTTCTGTAAATGAGCGACGAGGCCCCGGAATGCGGCGGCTTCCAGTTCGATGCGTGTTTGGTCATCCATGAGGTCGAGATCCCTCCCTAAGTCGAATAAATGCTGATACGTAATTGGTCCGCAATTGGTGTTATCTTTTTCTGATGGCCCGCCAGCCAATATCACGGCGGCAAAATCCGCCCGGCCAGTCAACCTTGTCAACGGCCCTGTAGGCGATGGTCTTTGCTTTGGCGACGCTGGGTGCCAGAGCACAAACGCCCAGAACACGCCCGCCAACGGCAACCAGATCATCGTCCACCCGGTCCGTGCCCGCATGGAAGACGACCGCATGTTTGATGGCTTTCGCCTTGTCCAGGCCCCGGATGACACTGCCCTTCTCGTAGGCTTCGGGATAACCGTTGGTCGCCATGACCACCGCCAGCGCGGCATCATCATGCCATTTGAGCTTGATTTTATGAAGCCGACCCTCGGCACAGGCCAGCAAGGCTTCCAGAATATCCGATTTCAGCCGCAGCATGAGAACCTGGCATTCGGGGTCGCCAAACCGGACATTGTGCTCGATGAGTTTGGGGCCATCACCGGTAATCATCAAACCGGCAAACAGCACACCCTTGAATGGCCGGCCTTCCGCAACCATGCCCTTGACCGTGGGGTTGATAATCTCATCCATAATGCGGTCCGTCATGGCCTGATCCACAACGGGGGCCGGTGAGTAGGCACCCATGCCGCCGGTGTTCGGCCCTTCATCGCCGTCAAAAACCTGTTTATGGTCCTGTGCCGCGACCATGGGGACGGCATGTTCACCATCAACCAAAGCAAAAAAACTGGCTTCCTCGCCCTCCAGAAACGCCTCGATAACCACCTCGGCACCGGCCTGCTCGCCGAAGGCAAGTTCCGTCATCACATGATCGATGGCGGCATGGGCTTCATTCTTGTTGCGGCAGATAATGACGCCTTTCCCCGCGGCCAGACCATCGGCCTTCACAACCAACGGCACATCGTGCAGATGGATGTACTCTTTTGCAGCATCGGGCTCGTCAAACCGGCGATAGTCCGCTGTGGGGATGTCAAACCGGGCACACAGGTCTTTCATGAACCCCTTGGAGCCCTCAAGAATGGCCGCCCGGCTGTTTGGTCCAAACGCCTTGATTTCTGCGGCTTCCAGCTTGTCGACGAGGCCCTCGACGAGCGGCGCCTCGGGTCCGACCACAACAAAATCGATTCCTTTTTCACGGCAGAATTCAACAATTGCTTCATGATCATCGACGGAGATCGGCACACAGTCCGCCACCTGCGCCATGCCCGGGTTGCCGGGCGCGGCAAACAGTTTCCTGCACTTGCGGGATTTGGCGATCGCCCAGCATAAAGAGTGCTCGCGTCCACCGGAACCAACGACAAGAACTTTCATTGGGGGGGCTCCCTCGGTTATGCTTGTGCATTCAACACGTCGATTTCCGACATCATACATTGATTGGCACGGTGGACAATTCCCTGACTGACCTAAACGAGCATAATCTTCCTGTTTTTTCGGTGGGCGAGTTGTCGTCTGCGGTGAAACAGACCGTGGAGAGCGCCTTTTTCCATGTCCGCGTGCGCGGCGAGCTGTCGGGCTTCAAGCGGGCGGCCTCCGGACACCTGTATTTCGCCCTGAAGGACGATACTGCCGTTCTCGACAGTGTCTGCTGGCGCGGCACGGCGGCAAAGCTGGCCATTAACCCTGAAGACGGCATGGAAGTGATCGCCACAGGCCGCATCACGACCTACGCCGGGCGCTCCAAGTATCAGATCGTCATCGAAAGCCTTGAACTGGCTGGCGAAGGCGCGTTGCTCAAATTACTGGAAGACCGCCGCAAGCGGCTGGCCGAAGAAGGCCTGTTTGATGCAGACAGAAAACAGGACCTGCCCTATCTGCCTGATACCATTGGCGTCATCACATCACCGACGGGTGCGGTGATCCGGGATATATTGCATCGCCTGAATGACCGGTTTCCGCGCAATGTGATCCTGTGGCCGGTGATCGTTCAGGGCGAAACCGCCGCAGACCAGATTACAAACGCCATTCAGGGTTTTAACAACTTGCCGGATGACGGGTCGGTACCGAGACCGGATGTCCTGATCGTTGCCCGCGGCGGCGGCAGCCTGGAAGATCTCTGGTCCTTCAATGAAGAGAACGTGGTTCGCGCCGCAGCAGACAGCGAAATCCCGCTCATTTCTGCCGTGGGCCACGAAACCGATACAACCCTGATCGATTTTGCCTCTGATGTGCGCGCGCCTACACCCACGGCGGCGGCCGAAATGGCCGTGCCTGTCCGGATCGAGTTGA
>JAJFID010000244.1 GCA_021775325.1 Rhodospirillales bacterium | reverse complement strand
CGAGAGATTGTCTCGTTCAGGGTGTTGGTTTCATCCAGGCTTCGATCTTTTAGAAACAATCTACTGTTCGGCACATTATGTAATATCTCGCACCAACAGGCGATTGCAGCATCGCTGACTTTGGCCATGTTGTTGAAACAGCCAAATGTGATGGCTCCGGTCGTTATTGCGGGCGGGTCGCAAACTTCAATGCTCGCATCGGGAGGCGTAAAACACAGATAGGCATCATTCATTCGCCACGGCTTTTCAACAAAGTGCGCGTCATTCTGTGGCGGAATAATCCATTGATCACAAATAATATAATCAATTGCGCGCAACCCGGTGGTCGCTGAGTAACCCAGCCACGTCGCCTGTACTGGTGCAGGTTTTCGGTGGAAGACGGACAATCGGTTGTGCTGTGTATGACCGGATAAATCAACAAGCACATCGATCCCATCATCCTGTACCGTTGCGGCAAGCATATCGTCGGTCATCCAGGCAACATCTCGCCATGCAGCGACATGCTCTTTCAGTCGCACAGTCATCCCGTCGCTCCGCGTCGACGTTGCATAGGCGACGATTTCCAGTTTTTGCGGATCAATCCGGGGAAGAATGCCAGCCAGAAACTGGCTGACAGGATGGTCGTGTAAATCGCCAGAAACCAGTCCAACGCGAATGCGCCGTTCTGCGTTGCGATCGTTGGGATGGAAATTTATGGAACTGGCGACGGTTGATACACAGCTTTCGTATCGGACCGCCTCAGCCAACAGTTCCATGGGTGTGCGATCTGCGATGTAATTGTTGGCAAAAACAAGATTGCTGTGCGCCTCCAGGTAGTCAGGACGGATGTCCAGCGCCTTGCGATAACACCCCAGCGCTTCATCGATGCGCGAGATATCCAACAAGACGTTACCCAGATTGTTGTAAGCTTCGACAAAGTCGGGCTGCAGTTCAAGCGCCCTGCTATAACTGCTAACGGCATTGTCCAACTGGCCGATATCACGGAATACATTGCCAAGGTTGTTGTGAGCCTCTGTGAATTCAGGAGCCAGGGCAATTACTTTCTCGTAACTGGCGATGGCCTCGTCAAGACGCCAAAGATTATGGAACACGAACCCGAGATTATTGTGCACCTCACCGTAATCGGGTTTAAGCGCGACGGCATTTTGGTAACTCATAACGGCCTCTTCAAGCCGTCCCAGTTCACGGAACGCATTGCCCAGATTGTAGTGCGCATCTACGTATCCAGGCTTCAGGGTAATTGCCCTTGAAATGAGTTCAACAGCGACATCGTTCCTGCCTTCCTGGTGGGCTGCGACGCCGAGTAACTGCAGGGCTTCGGCGTGGTCAGGATCGATATCCAGTATTCGTTGATAAATGCCCTGAGCGGCGGCCAGTTGACCGGATACGTGGAGTTGTACGGCGGCCTCAAGGTCTTGCTGGACGCCAATCTTCTGTTGCCACTGCGATGCGTCACCAGTCCCCTGGCGTTGTGCACTCTTGGCTGCTTTTTTGGCCAACTTTTCCTGACGGCGCTTTTCTGCCCTGTTCATGCGGCAAGACCATCGATATCGTGTTTATAGAGTTTCGCAATTTTCCAATCCACACCATCGATGTAGTACGGTGAAAAAAGAGCCTCTACATCCTCATGACCTATAGAATCGTTGGTTGTTTCAACGGCATTTCTCGGTTCATAATTGAAACACAGCCAAATGAATCCAGACTCAGTCAAAAGGTTTTCGCAAATGTCTTTCAGGAAAAACAGCCACTCATTCCTTTTCCATAGTGCCGACGTTCCGTGACCATTGAAGCAAATCTGGGTACACGTGATGATGTCAAATTTTTCTTTGAATGTCAGCACAGGGATATAGCGCCTAATTTCAAAATCATGTCTATTGAGCCCCAGTATCCCGCATGATTGTGCGTATTGTGATGGGGCGCTTTCTATGTCCATAGCTTCTACCGAGTGACCGTTTGATTTGAATATAAACGGTAGAAATCCAAAGCCGGTTCCGATATCGAGGACCCGAGCATGCCTGTCCGGTGATATGGCGTTAAAATACTGAGTACAGAGAGTGAAGTTCTCGTTGAAATTTCTGGAATACTTGGCGCCTTCATATTCCGAGACATACAAGTCCCGAATTTCGTTTCGCATCTCTTGGGTAATCAGAGCGCCAAGTTTCGGCAGGCCGTCCAGGAACAACTCGCTATCACTTACCTGATTGCAGTTGCTTGCGAGCGCGGCCAGCATTTTTTCCTGAGCCATCAGGACAACACGACTGTTCGCGTGATTCGCGACCCCGAGGAAAGTGTCTGATAACACGCTGAGCAGTTCTAAGTCACTTTTGTAGATAGCAAGTTGTCGAAAGTACCCATTCCAGATACTGACCGCGTGTTCGTCCGGAGCAAAGATATCCCCTGTGTTGGCAACGTCGATCATCCTGTTAACCGACCTCCGCAGTTCGGCGTCAAGAGATGTTTCTCTGGTATCCTTAAACAGCATTGATGTCTTTCAGATGTCAATTGTTGGAAAACTACTTCCGGAGTCGCATTTTAATGCAGCCAACGTAATCCGATTTTTCTTAACATATTCTGATTCTGTTATGGAGTTAGTCAATATTCGACGTGAGTCATGACCTTGTACAGGTTGAAAACCCTCAAGTATTATTTAACCCGATAACTGGTATCACTAAAGATCACCGAGTTTTTTGTTTGTTGGCCCTGAAGAACCAAAGTGTCCGAAAGAATCGTCATGGATCGATCCAATGCCACGACACTGCCAGCAGGAGAGGTCGGGGGGGAGTTTCCAGATGTAAACCCAGAGGATACTGTCGTTTTTGTCGCCTGTAGTGATGATGATTTTCGTGCGCAGGGTATCGCCCTCGCATTCTCTCTGAACAGATATGCACCGGGTTCCAATATTCATTTTCATGTGGCGTGTCCGGCTGAGGATTTTGATCACGTGTGCGGGTTGCTTCTGATTGCATTGTCAGATTTGCATCTTACCGTCAGCTATGAACAACT
Source organism: Rhodospirillales bacterium (assembly GCA_021775325.1). GTDB lineage: Bacteria > Pseudomonadota > Alphaproteobacteria > Rhodospirillales > Casp-alpha2 > JABJGO01. Next base: position 5,066 of record JAJFID010000244.1, on the reverse strand, counting down.
AACCCTGCCAACAGAGGGAACTGAACGGACAGAATTCATCGCATGTGTTGGCGTGATTCGCCTAAACGATGTTTTTTTGAGTTCTCCTGCCAGATATTTATCTTTACCCGTGAACTGCCTCGTGCGCGGGCAGATTATCCCAATACTCGATTCTTTGCCTTCCGCTGATCTGGCGTTTTCCGATGCAAGACAAGACACGATCCATAGTGATGAACTGCCCCAATCATGCTTGCTGTCACCGACCGATGCGGCGCGGGAGTTCAGTAGGGTAGAGGCGGGTATGATTTTGGAAGCAATTCGCGGGGGTGCCGTTCCTGCCGGGACTGCGGCAAACATGTGTCGCAAGGCAATCCACGATATCATCACGCCTGATACAGGCTTCAGCATGGTTGATTTGCCAGCAACGCTACTTGATCCTGACTGTGCGGAATCATCAATAGTTTGGTATGACCAACATCACGCCACCGAAGGAAGCCATCCGTTCCGCGTCTTCTTTCAGTCAATCTGGCCCGATAACCTTGAAGACAATATCCGACAAGCATTCTGGAGAGATGAGGAAAGCGGAAATCGCGGCAACGTTCTGATTTTGTCGCCCCGACTCGATTCGTCGTTCAAGCGTAACCCGCTTGTTACCTCCGATGTTCGCGACGGGTTTAAGGCGGCGGAAGTCGTGGAGTTACGCCGATACTGGGCAGAGTTTGCTCAGGGTATCGGGGGTGCTGTATCCCGACGTGGCGCAAATACCAGAACGCTAACTCTTGATAACTGGCGATTTTCCGCGGATATGATCAACTTCCTGAACCCTGATCTCGTTATCGTTCCGCATCGTCAGAGCTTTCAATTGGACGGAATTCGCGCGCCGGCATTCTATTACATGCAAATCGTGTTTCGTTGGCTCTTCAGCCTGGATGCAAAGGGCTGGGGGGCTGGCGCATCTGAATACCCGTTCGGGGAATATGAACTGGGCGATCCTGACAGCGAAGTTTATGATACCTACGCCCGTCATCTTCTCGACAACAATGATAGCAAGTTTCCGCAACCAAAATCTCTGGATGTGGACGACTTGAAACGTTCGGGGGCGATTCCGGATGGGCCATACATATTCTTTCCTTGTCAGATTCCTCATGACGAAGTCGTCAGATTTTTTTTCGATCAGGACGAAGTTTCCGTCGTCAAGGCGCTGGCTGACTGGGCGAGCGCAGCAGGAATCCAGTTGGTGTTTAAGGGCCATCCGGCCAATCCGACGAGTATGGAGCCTCTACGGGCTGCGGGCGTTGGCGAGACCGTGAGATGGTCGGACGCCAGTATTCATGATCTGATCAGGCACTCGGCAGCCGTATATACGATCAACAGTGGTGCAGGTGTTGAAGTAATTCTTCATGGTAAACCATTGGTTACATTTGGACGTGCTGAGTACGATATTGTGAGTATTCGCGCCGATGTTGATGCGCTCGATGATGCATGGGAACGGGTGATAACCTGGGATGAGGATGTTGAGACGCAAAAATACAGGCGGTTCATGGACTGGTTCTGCCGAACGTATGCCATTGACCTTAGTGACACGGGCAACGTTGAGGCTCGGTTTGATCGAGCGGCAGACAAAGTTTTGTCGGTCATTGAATTCAGGGAGTAGGTATCAGTAGTGGAACGATTATACGCAACTAAATTTGAAGAAGTACGAGAGGATCACCTCATGCGCTATATGTTTGCGCGTGAGATTCTTTCGCGAATGGACTCGATCAGCAGGGTGTTGGATGCAGGGTGTGGCATCGGTTACGGATCGGCTATCCTGGCAGAGGTCGTCGGCGAAGTGGATTCCATTGATATGTCCGAGGAGGCCGAAGTCTGGCACCGGGAGTATTTTTCCAGATCCAATGTGAACTATATATGCGATAACGTCATAACGTATCCCTATGAGGGGCGATTCGATGCTGTGGTATGTTTTGAGTTTCTCGAGCATGTCCACGAGGCGGCGGACGCTATCCGGACGTTTGGCAAACACAGCGACATACTGATTTGTTCAACACCGAATGAAGAAGTTCGCCCGCACAAAACGCCACCGGTAAACGAGTTTCATGTCCGCCACTATACGCCTGGTGAGTTTGAGGAACTTCTCGCCGTTGGTGGTTTCGAAGTCCGCCACTGGTTCGCACAATTGGACGGTGCCAATCCGGAACTGATACCGGGAACGGATGGCAAGTTCATCGTCGCTGTCGCGGCGAAACCAGGAGTGGGCATGTAGTGGTTCCAACCAGAGCGCGATCTGGACCGGGACCTGAACCGACTGGTGTCACCTGCTGCCAGCAGAACAAACACCATTGTCAATACGTACAGCCTGACCATGGAACGGGCACAAGTTCATATTTGAATTCACCTAGTCAATCTCTATGATGGTAGCGGGGATTCGCTGTCGTTCTTCATTTTGCGAAGGGGTTCGATATAGTCCAGGTTGACGCCAATTTGAGTAGGATCGTTTTCGGTTGGCTGGAATAATCCGTACCGTCGACAGGTCTGATAAATTATACCTTAAGCGCCTCGTCTGTAATCTGAGGGAAAGAATACGTACCTAATGAGCAATATCCCGTTCAACGACCTGGCCGCTCAGCAACGGCGAATCCGAAGCTCGGTAGATGCTGCCATTGGCCGGGTTCTGGACCGGGGCGCATACATAATGGGGCCGGAAGTTACGCAGCTGGAGGGCGTTCTTTCAGAGTATTGCGGAGCCCATCATGTCATCACCTGTGCAAACGGGACGGATGCTTTGCGGCTTGTTCTGATGGCCGAGGGAATTGGACCGGGTGACAGTGTAATCGTCCCATCATTCTCTTTTGTCGCGACTGGTGAGGTACTGCCGCTGGCTGGGGCGAGCCCAGTGTTCGTTGATGTGGATGACACGACCTACAACATGTCTGTTGAAAGCCTTGAAGGTGCGCTTCATGCGGCTCAATCACAGGGGTTGAATGTAAAGGCAATAATCACAGTGGATCTGTTTGGGCGCGCATCAGACTATGACAGTATTTCGCGAATCGCGAAGCAAAACGGTTTGATATTGATTGCCGACGCGGCGCAAAGCTTTGGCGGTGAATACAAGGGAACCAAGGTGGGATGTCTGGCTGATTATACGACGACCAGTTTTTATCCGGCAAAACCTCTGGGTTGTTATGGAGATGGCGGGGCCATTTTTACAGATAATTCCCAAAAGGCTGACTTGCTACAATCCATACGTATCCACGGTCAGGGCGAGAATAAGTATGATAATGTGCGTGTTGGTTTAAACAGCCGCCTCGATACCATTCAAGCGGCCATTCTGCTGGAAAAGATGAATATTTTTGATGATGAACTGGAGGTCCGGAACAGAATTGCGGTCAGGTATAATGAGCTGCTGAATGATGTCTGCGTTGTGCCCCTGATCAGCAATGATGTTCGGTCCTCGTGGGCGCAGTATACGGTTCGTGTCGGCAACAGGGAGGCCGTTCGTAACCACCTGCAACAGGAAAACATCCCGACTGCAGTTTTTTATCCCCGGCCTATTCATGTTCAGCCACCTTACAGGGATTCCGTTTGTTCGCCGGGCGGGCTCGACGTCACTGAGCGACTGGCAACTGAAGTGCTGAGCCTGCCCATGCACCCTTATCTTGATGGCGAACTTCAGAACCAGGTTGCGCAAGGAGTCCGCCGCGCCATTGAGTCAAACAGATGACACGGGAAACGTACATCGACTCAACAGCCGTTGTTCATGCGGATGCCAGAATTGGTCGGGGGACAATGATCTGGAACTGGTCCAAAGTCCGCGAGGGTGCCAGTATTTCCGTGGACTGCAACATCGGGCAGGGCGTGTACATAGATTGCGGTGCGAAAATCGGCGCCAACTGTAAAATTCAGAACAATGTATCCGTCTATCAGGGCGTGACAATCGATGACAACGTATTTGTGGGACCGAATGCGACGTTTACCAATGATCTGTATCCACGTGCATGTGGCGATGCGTGGGAAGTTGTCCCGACCATTGTAGGAACCGGTGCAAGCATTGGTGCCAATAGCACTATTGTTTGCGGCGTTACCCTGGGACAATACTGTATGATCGGTGCTGGCGCTGTTGTGACAAGAGACGTTCCGCCATTTGCCCTTGTTGTCGGTCAGCCTGCGAGATTGATCGACTACGTCAGCAAGAAGGGAAGGCCCTTGAAATACGACATCTCAAAGTCCATTCCACCGCACAAATCACTACTTGAAGGATGAAGAGGTATCGTCGTGGGCGTATATAGGAAATACCGATAATGGCGGATTCTGAGAAGGACCTGCGCGTTGCCGTGGTGGGTGCGGGTAACATGGGGCATAACCATGCTCGAGGATACTTCGGCCTGAAAAATGTCGAGTTGGCAGGTGTGTACGACACAGACCAAGACGCCGCTACGGCTGTTGCACGGCAGTATGAGTGTCGCGTTTTTACTTCGCTTGAAGAAATTGTGGATGAAGTGGATGCCGTCAGCATTTGCTCGCCGTCAATTGCGCATGTTGAACATGGTCAGTATTTTCTGGAGCGTGGCATTTCCTGTCTGATTGAGAAGCCTCTGGCGATAACCGAGGAAGGTTGCCGTTCCCTGATTACAGCCGCCGAAAATTCTGACGTGACGTTGATGGTTGGTCATATCGAGCGATTTAACCCCGCCGTTCAGGCTTTGGATCGGATTCTTAAAAGTGGCAACCATTCGATCTACGCCATAAATGCGTCGCGCATGAGCAGGACCAGCAATCGTATTTCGGATGTCAATGTCGTACTGGATCTGATGATTCATGATCTGGATATTGTCATGTCGCTGGTGGGTGAAAAACCCGCAACGGTGGTTGCGAACAGCACCTGTGAACAACCGACAGATATTGCAGATTATGTAAATGCACTGCTGACATTCGAGAGTGGATGCATCGCGAACCTGGCGGCCAGTCGTATCACCCATAACAAGATCCGCAAACTAAACGTATCTGCCGACTTCGGCTTTATTGAACTGGATTACATTAATCAGGACATCCACATTTACCGACAGGATTCAGAGGTGAGGATAGGTCCG
>JAJFID010000243.1 GCA_021775325.1 Rhodospirillales bacterium | reverse complement strand
CGTGTTATTTTGCCGGCGGTCAAACCGGGCCTCATTGCCGGTTGTATTCTGGTCTTTATCCCAGCGCTCGGGGCTTACGTGACCCCCAAGATACTGGGCGGCGGCAAAAATATCATGATCGGTAATCTGATCGCGAACCAGTTTGGCACGTCACGTGACTGGCCGCTGGGGTCTGTGATTTCACTGTTCATGATGGCCATGGTCATGATTGCGCTTATCCTGTACGTCCGCAACTCGACTGCTGCGAGGGATGATGGCTGAAACGTCAACACAAACGGTTGCCACGCCACGAGGGCGTCGATTTAACGTCCGGCACATGCCGGGGTTCACGTTTGTAGCTGGCCTGTGCCTGTTTGGCCTGTACGCGCCGCTGGCAATCATGGTTGTGTATGCATTCAATTCCGAACGTTCCGTGACAAACCTGCACGGGTTCAGTCTGCGCTGGTTTGAACAGGCGGCGACAAATCAAATTGTTCAGGATGCAACACTGCTGTCGCTCAAGGTGGCGCTGTTTGCGACGGTCTTCGCCACTATTGCGGCTACCATGGCGGCATTGGCGACCACACGTACAACACCCTACAAAGGGCAGACACTTGTTTACGCCATTATTAATCAGCCCCTTATGATACCCGAGATTGTGACGGCTGTGGGCACCCTAACGTTCTTTGGTCTGATCAAACAGATTACAGGTGTACAGGGTGTGGGATACCTGATGCTGGCACATACGGTGTTCTGCATTCCTTTTGCATTCATGCCCATCCGGGCCCGTCTGGAAGACATGGATTTGACCATGGAGCATGCCGCTGCCGATCTATATGCCACACCGTGGCAGGCATTCCGGCGGGTAACACTGCCCCTGATGTTCCCGGGTATTATTGCCGGCGCCATGTTGTCATTCGTTATCTCGCTGGATGATGTTATCATTAATCTGCTGGTTGCAGGTGCCGGTGAAATGACACTGCCGATCTATATGATTGGCGCGCTGAGGCGAGGTCTTACACCCGAAGTAAACGCAATTTCGACCGTTTTGCTGGGCGTGACGCTGATTTTTGTTACGTTCTTCTTTATACTGACACTCAAGAAGCGGTAGAGGTCGAGGCAAAAAAACCAAAACAGTAACCAAAATCTAACAGGAGGATAATCAATGAGACTAACATCTATACTGGCGGCAGGCGTGAGCCTGATGCTTGGTGCGGGTTCCGCCCTCGCCGACGGTGAACTCAAGTTCTACAACTGGGGCAATTATACCAGCCCGGAACTTATTGAGAAATTCAAAGCTGAAACCGGCATTGACGTTACCGTTGACGGGTATGACTCAAACGAGATGATGTTGGCCAAGGTTCAGGCCGGTGGCCACGGTTACGATCTTTCGGTTCCGTCGGATTACATGGTCAAGATCATGATTGATGAAGGCCTCATCCAGAAGGCTTATGTCAACAAGATGGAAAACTTCAAGAACGTCAAAGCTGAACACGTTGACGTCTATTTTGATCCGGGCCGGGAATATGGTGCTCCATGGCAGTTCGGTTCCACCGGCATCAGCCTCAACACAGCATTTTATGATGGTCCCAAAGCTGATTCATGGGCACTGGTTTTTGATCCGCCTGAGGAAGTCAAGGGCCGTATCAATATGGTCAGCGAAATGGGCGACGTGATCAACGCCGGTCTGTTCTATCTTGGCCTCGACAAATGTAACGACAACAAAGACGATCTGAAAAAGCTCAATACCCTGTTGACGAACGCCAAGAAAGACTGGCGCACCATCGACTATGGCATTATTGAGAAACTGACGTCGGAAGATGTCTACGTTTCCCATAACTGGAATGGCGCTTCCATGCGCGCCCGTCTGGACAAACCCACCATCAAGTACGTCTTCCCCAAAGAAGGTCTGGTTGCCTGGGCGGATAATGTGGTCCTGTTGTCTGATGCACAGAACGTGGACGAAGCAAAAACCTTCCTGAACTTCATCATGGCTCCTGAAAATGCGGCCCTGATTTCCAACTTCGCCCGCTATGGTAACGCCATCGCTGGCAGTGAAGAGTTCATGGACGAAGTGATGGCCTCAGCGCCTGAAATTACGGGTTATGAAGGTATGGGTACGCCAACCTTCATTCCGCCGTGCTCGCAGGAAGTGACGGCTATGTACACGAAGATCTGGAACAACCTGCTTAAATAAGCGGTCTTTCAACTTTTCAGGGCCGGTCGGTGTCATGCCACCGGCCCTATTTTTTTGAGTTTCAGGGGTACGGCCCATGAGTAACCAAACCGATGACCGCCCGGTCAAACCACTGAGCGCCGCCGAGCACGGTATCATGGTGGGATCACCGCCCCCGCCAGACAAGCGAATTAGCCATCAAAACTGGGACAGCCCGCCATTCAACCGGTGGTCATTTCAGCATGTGCGCGAAGTATTACCCACTGTGCCGATCACGCGTGGCAACGTACCTGCATCGGCTATCCCGGCCGCCATTCAGGATTTTGACAGTATGGCTGTCAAACTTAGTCATGCTGGGCGCGAAACAACTGTTCTGGGCGCCCTTGAATCCACGTACACAGACGGATTCATTGTCATTCATCGCGGCAACATCGTATACGAGCGTTATCTCAACGATATGACGCAGGCGACACTGCATCTTTCCCAATCTGTCGCAAAATCCGTGACCGCTACTGTTTGTGGCATGCTGATTCACAGGGGCCTGATTGACCGGGAACAACCCGTGGCAGACATCATCCCGGAACTGAGCAACAGTGGTTATGCCGATGCGACGCTGCGTCAGATTCTGGATATGCGCAGCGGCGTGCGGTTCGGGGAAGAGTACACCGACCCCAATTCCGATATTGGTCGCGTGGATGTGGCATCCGGTTGGAAACCGCCGCGCGACAGTTTGCCCACGGCTATGCAGGATATTCCGCCCACACTGGTGAAGGAACGCGAGCACGGTGGAAACTTCCAGTACCGGTCCATCGAAACAGATGTCATGGCCTGGATTATGGAGTGCGTCACCGGGAAACGCCTGCCGCAACTGATCAGTGAAGAGTTATGGCAGCCCATGGGCGCCGAGCAGGACGCGTACTTTACCGTTGATCGCGGCGGTTATGCGCTGGCTGACGGTGGCCTCAATGCCTGTCTCAGGGATTATGCCCGGGTCGGTCTGCTTTACTTGAATGACGGCAAGGTCGGTGACACCCAGTTGGTTCCGACCGAATGGGTGCGTGAAACTCGGCAGGATGGTGATAAAGCAGCGTTTCTGGATTACATCTATGCCAGCCACTATCCCAATGGTGCCTACAAGAACCAGTTCTGGATCAGGAATGTTGATAAAGAACAGATCATGGCACGGGGTGTATTTGGTCAGTTAATATACGTCGATCCCAGTTGTGACATGGTTATCGCAAAACTGTCAACATGGCCGGATTTCATAGATCTGGGGTATTCTCTCGATACCCTGGATGTGATCGATTGCATTGCGGCAGCGTTGAAAGACTGACTGCCCAGCAATAGATCGTCCTGACTCAGGATTCCGGACCGGCGGTGTTCGCCCGGAACGGCACGAATACAGACAGGTTCTTAGTGGTACGTCCAAGCATTTTCCATATGACGGAGAAACCCTCGCTGCGGTAACGCCAGATGAATTTAGCCAGATCCAGGAAACGGAGGTTCCAGATGAACACCTTCAGGTACCCTATCAACTGGATGCGCTCCAGTGTTTTTCGGGGCAGATTGACGAATTCAAGTGAATCGCCGAACTGCTTGTTATAGTCGTTCCAGTCCTCTGAAATCAGTCGGTATCCCCCTTCGCCCTTCTTTACCATTTTAGCAATTTCGGTTCCAGGATACGGGACCATAATACCAAAAATTGGCATGTCCGGGTTCAGTTTGGCGGCAAAATTCACCGTTCGCCACGCAGAATCGACGGTTTCATTGGGTTGCCCGAGTATGAAGAAGCTCATGAAAGGTAACTTGGCTTTTTTCATGACCCGGACCGCTTCGAAGATGTTCTCAAGGCTGGTACCCTTGCCCATTAGCTTGAGCGTATCCTCTTCACCGGACTCAATCCCGAGCCCAACTAATCGGCAATTGGACGCGCGCATTTTCCTGGCGAGTTCCAGGTCAATTGTGCGGACATGCGTCTGGCACCACCATTCTACCCGTTTGCTGAACCCGCGTTCAATCAGGCCATCGCATATCTCCATGACCCGGTCACGTTTTATGGTGAAAATCTCGTCACCAAACAATATCGACTTGGGTGCAAAGGTATCGAGAACCCATTCAATTTCGCCCAATACATTGTCCGGCGTTCGGGGACGTACGATACGCCCGCCCGGGTTCATGCAGAACGTGCATGCATAGGGGCATCCCCGTGATGTCTGTAGAATATACTCACTGGCTGGCCAGAACAGGTCCCAGGCCGGATATGGCAAAGTGTTCTGGTCGGCAACTGGTGTACGGGTCCCGCCAAATGTATATTGTCCATCGGCATAGGAGCAAACGCCCGCCGTTGTGGCCAGTTTCGCCGCGTCGTCACGGTTAACAATCAACTCATAAAACGTCTCTTCACCTTCACCGACAATACCGTAGTCAAACTGTGGGAACTCCTCCATGGACACTTCTGGCAAGGCCGTCACATGGACGCCGCCAATCACGGTAACGACGGAGTCGTCATAAGCTTTGATAAGACGGGCAAACTCAGCCGCCTGTTTGACCTCGTTCGTGAAAGCTGTGAACCCGACAACGTCGGGGGCGATTTCCTTTACAATTTCCATACCGTAATCAAAGTCGACCCGGTCAAACTTGCAATCCAGTACGTGAACGTCGAAATCCTTGTCGCGCAAGTACCCGGCAATATAGGCAATAGCTGTTCTCGGGTACTCTGGCGTGTCGTAATACGGTTCCACCTTCTGAAAGGGTGGTGGATTGATCAACAGTATCTTTGGCGCACCGTCACGGCAAAAACCCTCTGGCCTTTCCGGACTCCGACGGGGCTTGGTTCGCACCTTGGGTGCCAAAGTAACAACATTACCCATTGATCTGTCGTCCTTATAACTGTTCTAAACGGAAATCCGCTGTGGATGCCTATCACAGACCGGTTGCCGAAAACAAGTACACAGCCAGAATCTATCCAAATCTGTGCTCAGAAGGTGATGGCGACCGACGAAAGCAAACCTACCATACAAAAAGGTGCTCTCAAACGGATTTGGACATTTATTCGGGACGGCGTGCTGTCAGAATCGCGGATGAACCGGCAGGCAGAGGAAGCCAGCCAAGCAAAAACCGCTCAAGTGAAAAGACGGTTTCGAGCAACCAACCAACCAATGGTGACGGCAAATTCAGATCATCGCCACTACGCCGTAACCCCAGCCTGATTGAAAGACGGGATGCAACCACGAGCGGGAACAGCAAACTGTTAAAATAGGACGTGTTTATGGACACGAACCCGGCGTCACGCGCCAGCTTTCCAAGCTGAGTTGTACGGTAACGTCGATAATGATGATGCAATGTGTCGTGCTCGCTCCACAGAAACATGAACGCGGGCACTGTAATTATGGCAACTCCGCCAGGTTTCAATTTCTTCCATAGGACTGAAAGGGCCTGTCCATCATCGGCAACATGCTCAAGAACATCCAGAAGACATATGGCATCGAAGTGCTCGTCTTCAAAGGGCACGTGATCAGGCAGGCTGCCGCCGAGCACCTGTATAGACAGGCTGTTCCCTTTTTCCCTTGCCAGCGATTGACTTTCCTCATCAGACTCAAACGCTGATACCACACCATACTGTGCAAGCATTGCAAGATTACCACCGCTGCCGCATCCCGCTTCCAGAATGTAGCCGCCTTCAGGAATTTTCGATTTTTTCAGGATGTGGCTGATTATCCGCCGGCGCGCCCGGAACCACCAGTGTGCTTCCTGCACACTGTCCATTTTTCGGTACGCTTCTTCATCCATGGGATGGCATCTCCCGCACGTTTTAACACGTTCTGAGGCGTTTCTAACACGGAAACCTGGATTGCTACAGCGTCCAAAGGCCCGTATAGTTTTTTGATGTTCATTGAGGAAGCGAGTGCATGGCAAAAGCGAAAACATCGTCCGGAAAGGTAAAAGCGGAGAAAGAAATCACTCTTTCTGTCGTGGTGCCCATGTACAATGAAGCGGCGATTCTCGACGATCTTTTCAACGAACTTACTTCTGTTCTGGAAGCAACCGGTGAGTCGTTCGAAATTGTCTGCGTTAATGATGCCAGCAAGGATGGCACCATGGAATCGCTTTGCGCATACCATGAGCAAGACCCGCGCATCAAAGTTGTCTCCCTGTCGCGGAACTTCGGCAAAGAAATCGCTCTGACTGCCGGGCTGGATTTCGCTGCTGGCAAGGCTGTCATTCCCATTGACGCTGATCTTCAGGATCCGCCTGAGCTTATACCTGAGATGATCGCCAAATGGCGGGAGGGTTATGAGGTTGTGTTCGCCGTGCGACGTAGCCGTGAGGGGGAAAGTGCTTTGAAGCGACTCACATCTTTCATCTTTTATCGGGTCTTCAATGTACTGGTGGAAACACCAATTCCTGTTGATACGGGGGACTACCGTTTGATGGATCGGGCGGTTGTCGACCATGTGTGTCAACTCCGGGAACGAAATCGATTTATGAAGGGGATTTTCTCGTGGGTCGGATTCAAACAGACCGGCATCGAATTCGACAGGCGTGATCGGCACAGCGGCAAGAGTCGCTGGAACTACTTCAGCCTGTGGCGCTATGCCTTCGGCGGCATTGCGTCGTTCAGCAACGTGCCTCTCAGGGTCTGGAGTTACTGCGGTGTTGCCATCTCTTTTCTGGCATTCGCTTATGCCACATTTCTAATGGTCCGTACGCTCATCTATGGCATCGAATTTCCAGGGTATGCGTCGTTGATGGTGGCGATCCTCTTCCTTGGTGGTATACAGTTAATTTCTCTCGGTGTAATCGGCGAATACCTGGGTAGGGTCTTCGATGAAGTCAAACGGCGTCCTATGTACGTGGTCAGCGAGTGCGTCGGAAATTTGCCGGAACGGCATGGCCCTCCGTGACCCAACCTGGTGATCCACTAGTTCCGGCGAATGATCGATACATTCTGCAATGACACGTAATATCTCTTACTTCGGGCTGTTGCTGATCGGGCTTGGTTGGCTGGTGCTCGAGTTTATCATACTTGGTCCTCTGTCGTATTTTGAAATGCACGACAACGGTGACAGTTCTCTGTCTGCCATCGCCGCAACTGCGCCACATTTCCTCGAAAAGAACCTGTGGTATCCCTATGGTGGCGGGGGTACAGATCGGTATTCGCTGGGGTATTTCGGCGGATTCGAAACATTTCTGTTCTGGGCGTTCCCAGACTGGCTGGCCGCAAGTATTCTCGCAACTGCACCTTCACTGATTGGTGGTGTAACCACCTATGTGTTCTCCCGGCGTATCCTTGGATTGACCGCCCCTGCCGCTGTATTTGCCGGTTTGGGCGTGGCGCTTTTCAGCGCGACGGGGAAATTTTATCAAAGCACAGGCGGATTTTTTCCGCTGGTTCTGTGGGGCATACACAGAGGCCTTGATAAGGGGACTGCAACTTGGAAACGGTGGTTATGGTTATGCTTGCCGCCACTGTTGTACGGCACGACAACGCACATCCAGATGCTGCCTTTCGCTCTGCTCGTG
>JAJFID010000242.1 GCA_021775325.1 Rhodospirillales bacterium | reverse complement strand
GGATGGTTCGGGCGATGGCGACGCGCTGTTTTTCGCCGCCGGACAGTTTCAGGCCCCGTTCACCAACCACGGCCTGATAGCCGTCGGGCAGGCTCATAATGAAGTCATGAATATGCGCATGGCGGGCTGCGGCCTCGATTTCAGCCGGTGACGCATTGGGCCGGGCATAGGCAATATTGTAGAATACTGTGTCGTTAAACAGGACAGTGTCCTGCGGCACCATGCCCAGGGACTGACGGACGCTGGTCTGGGTGACATCGCGCAGATCCTGACCATCGATGAGAATGGCACCGTCATTGACGTCATAAAACCGGTAGATGAGGCGGGAGATCGTCGATTTTCCTGAACCGCTGGGCCCGACAATGGCTACTGTCTTGCCTGCAGGCACTTTGAAGGAGACGCCCTTCAGAATTTCCCGGCGCGGATCATAGCTGAACCGCACATCACGAAATTCAATGCCGCCACCATTGATCGCGAGCGGTTGTGCGTCTTCCCGGTCGGCAATATCCGGATTCTGGTCCATCAGACTGAACATCTGTTCCATGTCGACCAGGGATTGCTTGATCTCGCGGTAGACAAAACCAAGGAAGTTCAGGGGCAGGTAGAGCTGGATGAGGTAGGCGTTCACCAGCACAAAATCACCGATGGTCATGACGCCCTCCGCAACACCATGGGCAGCCATCAGCATGACCACGGTCAAACCAATAGCGATAATGGCACCCTGTCCGATGTTCAGGTAAGACAGAGATTCGCCACTTTTGGTGGCAGCTTTTTCATAGGCCATGAGGGCCGTATCGAACCGCTGGCTTTCATGTTCTTCATTGGTGAAGTACTTCACGGTTTCGAAATTGAGTAGAGAATCGATGGCCTTGGAATGGGCCTGGGAGTCTGACTCGTTCATGTCGCGGCGATGTTTGATGCGCATTTCTGTCACGATTAGCGTCCAGGCAATGTAACCGGCAATGGTGACGAACGTTACGATGGCAAACCAGGCGCTGTAGAGTTGCCATAGAATGACGCACACCAACGCGATCTCCAGCAGTGTGGGGATGACATTAAACAGCGTGAAACGCAGCAGGAACTCAATGCCCTTGGTGCCACGTTCCACGGCACGGCTGACGCGACCGGTCTTGCGGGCAAGGTGAAATGCCAGCGAAAGCTGGTGCAGGTGGCGGAAAGTCTTGAGGCCCGCCTGACGCACGGCGCGTTGGGCGACCCGGGTGAACACGGCGTCTCGAAGTTCGCCGAATGCCTGGGCCAGAATACGTGCAACGCCGTAGGCGACGAGCAACATAACCGGTACCACAACCACGGTCGTGACACCTGCTTCCATTCCGCTGCCGAGAGCGTCGACGGCTTGCTTGTAAAACACCGGTACAACGACGTTGACCAGCTTTGATGCTACCAGAAATACAAGTGCGATGACCACGCGGGCCCGCAAGTTGAAGGAATCCTTTGGCCACAGGTACGGCAGCAGAACCCGGACCGTGCCCAGGTCACGCTTCAGGGAATGAGGTTCGGTGTATTCGCGATCACGCATTCAGACAGCCCCTGGAAGAAAACAGTGTATACAGATAGTCATGGGGCCGATTCAATGAAAGGCCTGTCTGAAAATTCACTTCAGGCAATTGGCGCGCAAGGCCACCAGAAACAGCAGCGGTGCGGATTTCCCCAATAATGCCGGATTCGCAGCTAGCCAGCGGTCAAACATGGCGGTCAGCTCAGTGGAGTGTTTGCCTTTTGTACAGGCCACAACCCAGGCTGCGCTGATATCGCCGGAGTCGGTCAAGGCGTTGAGCGTGTCGCTGACGCCTGCCACATAGAGCGTGCGCGCAGGTTCAGGCGCGTTGAGATAACTCTCGCCTGTATAGAATGTCCAGATTTCACCTGCCGCCACAGGAAGTGACGCGCTCAGCAGCACGAACACAACCATGACGCAGGTCCATAGACGCCGCATTCTATATTTACTCCCTGACGGGAAGGTCCCGATTTGTGGCGAGTGTAGCAATGCATTCCCCATTGGCATAGAGAGGTCTGACTGATTACCCCTTAACAGTGGATATGGGTGTCTTGACATGAGAACAAAAAGAGAACATACTTCAAATTACAGGAAGACAAGAACGGATTTGTCCCATGAAAAAACCAATGATCGAAGTTCGGTTCCGACCGATTCGCAAAAACCTTGACCTCGGACCCATGAAGGTCTTTCACGCTTGCGGCCATCCAGGTGAAAGTGCGCAACGTACAGCAGACCGTATTTTAGCAAAACGATACCGCACCCGTGATTATCTAATCATGGATGTGGAGCCAATTTTGGGCGTGCATTGACTCATGACGGTTGATTGGGCCGACGAAATTCGGTCGATTGAAATTCCAGGCGCGGTCGTAGAGTCTAGTCCCAGTCTTTGAAAACGGCAGGACCGCCTTTTTCTTTGCCGAAAATGTTGAATTCCCTGAATTCATCGTCACCATCGTCGTCAATGGACGATGATTCGTAGCTGCCGGCTCTCTGGTCACGCTTGGACGTTTTGCGGCGCCGTGTATCGGCCACTGTGCCATTGCCGCGCGCGGTGCCTTTTTTCGGTGTCCGTAACATCCACGCGACGATGAACAGGGCAATAGTCGCGACGGCACCGACTGCGAGCGTAAGTTCAAGCCTGTAGAGGTCGATAAAGCTGGTTAGTTCCTGCATTTCTCATGTCCGTAATTTGTCTGTCGCCTAACCCCGCGCGGATAATAAACTCCTTAAATGACAGGAACATTACTCCCACTCAATTGTACCCGGCGGTTTTGAGGTCACGTCATACACCACTCGGTTAATGCCGCGGACCTCATTGATGATGCGACTGGACGCCCGGCCAAGGAATTCGTGATCGAAGGGGTAATAATCGGCGGTCATGCCGTCAGTTGACGTTACAGCCCTGAGCGCACACACAAATTCGTAAGTTCGACCGTCTCCCATGACGCCCACGGTCTGAACTGGCAGCAGGACGGCAAAGGCTTGCCAGATTTTGTCATAAAGACCTGCATTGCGTATTTCATCCAGGTAGATGGTGTCGGCTTTGCGCAGGATTTCCAGTTTTTCCACTGTAATTTCACCCGGCATCCGAATGGCCAGACCTGGTCCCGGAAAGGGATGCCTACCCACAAATCGGTCCGGTAATCCAAGTTCACGGCCCAAATCCCGGACTTCGTCCTTGAACAGCTCGCGCAACGGCTCCACCAGTTTCATGTTCATGCGTTCTGGCAGGCCGCCAACATTGTGGTGCGACTTGATTGTTACACTGGGACCGCCGGTAAACGAAACCGACTCGATGACATCCGGGTACAGTGTGCCCTGGGCCAGGAAGTCTGCGCCACCGATGACTTTTGCCTCGGCCTCGAAGACGTCAATGAATGTGGCACCAATGATCTTGCGTTTTCTCTCAGGGTCGCTGACGCCCTCAAGTTTCCCCAGGAACAGGTCTTCAGCGTCGTTGTGAATGAGCGGAATGTTGTAGTGATCTCGAAACAGGCCGACGACCTCATCGGCTTCGCCCGCTCGCATCATACCTGTATCCACGAAAACGCACGTGAGTTGTTCGCCGATGGCCTCGTGCAACAGCACGGCAACAACGGAGGAATCCACACCACCAGAAAGGCCGCATATCACTTTGCCGTCACCAACCTGTTCGCGGACCCGGGCAATGGCTTCTTCACGAAAAGCGGCCATGGTCCATGATCCACTGCACCCAGCAATCTTGTGGGTAAAGTTGGACAACAGGCGTGCGCCACTGGGTGTGTGCACGACTTCCGGGTGAAACATCAGGCCGTAGAATTGCCGTTCATCATCGGCGATGAGTGCGAAGGGCGCATTTTCCGATCTGGCGACGGTGCGAAATCCGGGCGGAGGCTCGATAATACGGTCGCCATGACTCATCCAGACCTGTTCGTTTTCACCAGTTTCCCATACACCGTCAAACAGGGCGCAGTCTTCAATGACGTTCACAAAGGCGCGCCCGAACTCGCGATGATTTGAACTTTCAATGGTCCCGCCCAGTTGCTCTGCCATGACCATCTGGCCATAACAAATGCCGAGCACCGGCAAGCCCATATCGAACAGGCCTTCGGGCGCACGAGGCGTATCCGATTCGGTAAGCGAGGCGGGCCCCCCCGACAGAATAATGCCCTTGGGATCGAACGCCCGAATTGAGTCGAGCGTGACTTTATTGAAGGGGTGAACTTCGCTGTAAACCCCGGATTCGCGTACCCGACGGGCAATAAGCTGGGTGACCTGAGAGCCGAAATCAATGATCAGAATGCGTTCTGTGGTGGTTTCGTCAACAGGATCAGTGCGCATGGTCGTTCCGGTAATTTGATTGGCGCGACCATACCCTACGCGATCCCTGATCGCCAGCGGATTTAGTGCTGATCCGGAAGATCAACAAGGTCGAGGTCGATCACATAAGAATTGATTGTTACTTTGCCACGATGCTCGAAGTTACAGGTAACGCGATTGCCATCCACGGACTGAACCTGGCCAAGCCCCCAGTCCTCGCTGGGGTGCCGGACGTAGTCACCGGGTGACATAACAGAGAGAGTTGGCATGGTCGAAACCTCGTTTACTCAGGACGCATGATGTCCGGGCTGTTCAGTAACCTCACACACGCTTGTTCCACCTGTGCGGGTTCCATGGATGCACAAAGATTGAGACCACAAACAGACTTTTCCATGGCGTTTAACATCAGGCTCAATGCTGGTCCTCCGCCGGCCGCAATGTCGGACACAACCAGCGGGCTGGCCATGCCGATTTCGTCAATGACCGGTAATCCGGTCATGTTCTGTATGGCGTTCAGGAGTTTCGGGCCGACAATTTGTGGCACCATGCCGTTTTTCGGCCCTGGTATCATGCGTTCAACAATGTTGAGGCATGCATAACGGTAGAATTCCAGGAATGGATTGTCCGGACAGAAGGCACAGAAGGCGTTGTGTGTATTGCGATAGAGTCTGAGTTCGCCGCGCTGGTTCGACTGAACCCAAAGCTCCCGCCCAAACGCAAAACTGTCAATGCGATCCAGTCGGAACGTATCCGGCGCATAGACAAGAACATCTGCATCCAGCCAGGCCACGCGATTGAAACCGTCGTCGATGGCCTCCTGGATGAGTTCCAGTCGCCCCAGGTCAGTGGCGATTTGCGGATGGTCACGGGTCTTGTCCAGATACCAGTCGGGGACGCGGTCAAAAATCTCGTCACCAACAAAACGATACGCGTAACCCTGTAACGTTGCCCATGCCTGGACACTCGCCATACAAATGTCAATCCAGGGTGCCACATCCTTGGTGCGGTACGACTGGATTACAAGCGTATCGGCCATGTTTATCCTAACTCTGCCGCTCTAGCACAGCACAGAAAAACCCATCAGTGTGTGTGACGGCCGGGGAAAGCCGCAGCAGCGGGCCTGTTACCGGACAGTGATCACCGACCGAACTCTCCCAGATCGCTTGGCCGTCCAGTACGTGAAAATCGTCGGATTGAGATAGAAACCACTGGATCTGATTCTCATTTTCGTCGGGCAGGATGGAGCAGGTGGCATAAATCAGTCGGCCCCCCGGTTTGACCAGTCGGCTGGCACTGGCGAGGATCCGCCGCTGGGTATCAATAGCCTTTTCCATATCTTCCGGATGAAGACGCCATTTCGCGTCAGGCTCGCGCCGCCACGTGCCGGACCCTGTACAGGGAACATCCAGCAAGACACGGTCAGCCGTTCCGGATCGTGCCTCGACCCATGGATCATCTTCGGTGGAAAGAACCTTTAACTGAATGCCTTGCGCCCCCGCGCGTTTGATGCGGACCTTCATGCGATCCAGGCGTTGAGAAAACACGTCACAGGCAACTAACGCGCCCTTGATGTTGCGGCCCCGCGCCATGGATGCTGCCAACGCCAGCGTTTTCCCACCGGCCCCGGCGCAAAAGTCCACCACAGTCATGCCCGGTTGAGCATCGCACAGCAGTGAAATAAGTTGCGAGCCCTCGTCCTGAACCTCTATCAAGCCCTCACTATAGGCTGTCGTGCCGCCAAGCCGTACGTTGTCGGTGATGCGCAGGGCTATGGGAGACCAGGCCGTCGGTTCCGCCCTGATCTGTTCGCGTTGTAACAGTGCCTGCACATCTTCGAACGTGGTTTTGAGCATGTTGACACGGATATCCAGGGTTGCTGGAAGGTTGAGGGCCGACATTTCAGCAGGCAAATTTTCGCCGTAAGCATTCGACAAACTGGAATCAAGCCAATCCGGATACTCGCATGCGACCCATGTTGGCATCTCGGAATGATGCGTGATTGGACGTCCTGCCAATGCGTCAGCCAGGGCTATTTCGTTGTCATCCATGGCTTCGGGGCAATGTCGGGCACCGCTAAACAGGCGCCGGATTTCTTCAGGTTGCATTTTCTCACTCAGCGCCAGATCGGCGATGATCCGCAAACGCGGTGACGGGTCAAGATTGCTGCCGGAACGTCTGATCCACCAATTCAACCGTGACTGGCGTCGAATAGTGTCATAGATGCGATCGGTAATCGCGCGTCGATCCTTGGATCCGGCATAACGACGCCGACGAAAATACTTGTCGACGATCACGTCGGCGGCAGCACCGGTGTCGGCAATGGTATCGCAAATTTCGATGGCCGCGGACAGGCGTGCGCCGGGTGTCATGTTTTAACTGTTCACACGGTAGTTTGGTGCTTCTCGCGTAATTGTCACATCGTGCACGTGACCTTCACGCAAACCGGCACCGGTAATCCGGCGGAAAACACAATTCTGTTGCATGCTCTCAATGGAGCCGTTGCCGGTATATCCCATGGATGAGCGCAGGCCGCCAACCAACTGATGAATGACCTGACCCACGGGCCCTTTATAGGGTACCTGACCTTCGATGCCTTCAGGAACCAGTTTCAGGTTATCGGACACTTCGGCCTGGAAATATCGGTCGGCAGACCCTCGTGCCATGGCACCAAGAGAGCCCATACCGCGGTACGCCTTGTAGGAACGCCCCTGATGTAAGAACACTTCGCCCGGCGCTTCGTCTGTTCCGGCGAACAGGGATCCCAGCATGACGCAATCCGCACCAGCCGCAATTGCTTTGGCGATATCGCCTGATGTCTTGATTCCGCCATCACCAATAATTGGTATCTGATTTCTGGCACAGACCTCACCGGCCTCAAGGATCGCCGACAACTGTGGAACACCGACCCCGGCAACCATACGCGTGGTACAGATTGTGCCTGGCCCGATCCCGACTTTGACCGCGTCGACGCCCGCATCGATCAGCGCCTGTGCTCCCTCGGGTGTTGCCACATTGCCAGCCATGACCTGCGTATAGTTGGAAAGCAACTTGATCCGTTCTACCGTTTTCAGAACACCTCGCGAATGACCATGGGCCGTATCAACTACGACAACGTCTGTCTCCGCGTCCAGCAACTGCTCGGCTCGCTCGAGACCGTCATCACCGACACCGCACGCGGCGGCGACCCGAAGTCTGCCTTTTTCGTCCTTGCATGCGGTGGGATGCTGTTGCGCCCGTTCAATATCCTTCACGGTTACCAGACCAATGCAGCGGAATTCATCATCGACGACCAGTAGCTTTTCAATGCGGAACTGATGCAGGAGACGCATGGCCTCTTCGCGTCCGACACCGTCTTTTACCGTAATCAGTGGCCGATCCACGCTGTGGGGTGTCATTAGTTCCCTGACCGGTGTCGCAGGATTAGTCGTAAACCTGACATCTCTGTTGGTCAGTATGCCAACCAGCTTGCCAGCTTCCTGCTCGACAACGGGTATGCCGGAAATTTCGTGCCGTTTCTTGATTTCCAGTGCATCCGCAAGGGTTGCATCGGGGGTAATGGTAATTGGATTGACCACCATACCGGATTCGAATTTCTTGACTCTGCGAACCTC
>JAJFID010000241.1 GCA_021775325.1 Rhodospirillales bacterium | reverse complement strand
TCGATGCGGGAATTCTTGCCGTATTTTACTTCGTGTCGGAGAGATGCGTAACCGGATAATTCTGCAATTGTGCCGTCCAGAATGGCCTCGGCGACGAGTTTATTGGGGCGGCTCGTATTAATACCAACCATGGCGTCACCGATTCGGATCATTTCCCACGTAAATTTCAGCTTACGGTCCGGGTTGGTTGCGGGCGATATCCAAACGTCTGCACCGGGCTCGTTAACGCTCAGCATGGAACCGGAGTTAGCGCAATGCGCCGTAACCACGGAACCGTCGGCCAGTTCAACATCGGCCATGAACCGCTTGTACCGTTTGACCAGCTTGCCTTGAATGAGAGGGTTTTCGAATTTCATGGACAGAACCTAGTTATCGCGGAAACAGAACGCAAGTGAACATCATTGGTCGGGTTCTTCGTTTCCGAGTATTTTTGTCAATGATGTCTCACCCTGGCCCGGTTTCAGAGGCTTTTGCTGGGTAGGTGCCGGAGACCAGCCACTCAGATAGAGAATCTGGAACGTTGCAGGCACCCGGCCCTCTGCATCCGCGTAATTATCCCTATACAGTTGCATAGCAGTCAGCATCGTTTCACGGCGGGTGGCGGTCAACCGGCGTTTGACGACGGCGTTGGTTTCGCCCATGCCACGCAGATCATGCAACAGCTTGAGTGGATCGCTGTACGATACCGTGATTGTCTCCGTATCTACGACGGGCAATGAAAATCCGGTACGTTGCAACAGTGCACCTGCATCGCGAATGTCTGTAAAAGGCGAGACACGTGGGCTTACACCGCCCTCCACAGCTATCTCGGCGTCGCTCAGACTTCCACGGAGTTCCCTCAGAGTATCACCACCAAACATTGTGGCCAGGAACAGGCCGTCCGGTTTCAACGTACGACGTATTTGTGTCAACGCTCCCGGCAGGTCATTGATCCAGTGCAGGGACAGGTTGCTCATGACCAGATCGAGCGATGCCTCAGCGAAAGGCAATAATTCCTCATCGGCAGCGACCAACGCGTTGCGGGTGTCACTGGCCTTGTTCAACATTCGATATGACAGATCGCTTTCGATCAGATATTCAATGCCACCGTGATCATCTTGTAGTTCCGCCAGCAAACCGGCCCGGCAGCCCAGATCAAGGGCGATCGGAAAAGTTGCGGTCACGTCATCCAGTCGGTCGAGCAGACGTGCCGCTACTTCGCGCAACAAAAAATCATGCGACGCAATGGCACCTGCGGCCCGGTCACGATGCTGTCGCACAACATCGCGGTTGAAGACGATCATGGAGTCAGTCATGCTGCGTGTTATGGCATATAGAGGGGATCACATAAAACCCGCTGAGGGTGCTGGCGAACATATTTCGCCTTCGAACCATACACCATCGAAATTGCGGCAAAATGTGAGAGTGCGAGCCTTCAGGACACCATGGCCGGCAAAGGCATTTCTGGCTCGTGTCCGGGATGTAATTCTGCCCTCCCAGTGTCTGGGATGCGCTATCGTGGTTGAGTCACCGGATACCCTGTGCCCGGACTGTTGGGCTAAACTGGTGATGATCAGCCCCGCAGCTTGCCAATGTTGTGGATTACCGTTTTCTTTCGAGCAGGATGCGCCGTTGTGTGGCGAGTGCATCCGCCTGACTCCGCCTTTCACCCGAGCGCGCGCTGCCGTCATTTACAACGACGGTTCGCGACACCTGATCATGGCGTTCAAACATGGTGATAGACCGGAAGCCGCACGCCTGTTCGCCAGATGGATGGTCGCCAGCTCACCGGAGCTCATTGCAGATGCGGATGTGCTGGTACCTGTCCCGCTGGATACAAAACGGCTGTTTAAACGGCGGTTCAATCAGGCCGCATTGATTGCCAAACACATCGGGCGCGATTACGACATTCCTGTGCTGTTTGATACTGTGGAACGCATCCGGGCGACCCCCTCACAGGGTCATTTGAGTCCGTCTCAAAGAAGGCGGAACGTGGCTGGCGCATTTGCGGTGCCCAAATCCAGAAAAGCGCAGGTGCAGGGCAAGCGGGTGTTGTTGATAGACGACGTCTACACAACGGGGGCAACTGCATGGGCTGTGACCAGGCAACTGAACAAGGCGGGTGCGCGGGCGGTGGATGTTCTGACCACAGCACGCGTTGTGCGCACATAACAATTACGTGTTCCCGGCCTGCATTCGGTCTATGGGTAATTGTAAATGTCATAACCACGCACTATGTATCACCCGACACAAAGGAATACTGGGTACGACTATGACTGACGCCGCGACTTCTGCTCATGTGGAAATCTACACCTCGCCATTTTGCGGGTTTTGCCACCGGGCTAAATCTCTGCTGGACCATAAGGGTGTCACTTATGACGAATTTGACGTCATGATGGATGGCGCACGCCGCGCCGAAATGCGGAAACGCGCCAACGGAGGAACATCCGTGCCGCAGATTTTTATCAATGGTGAACATGTCGGCGGATGTGATGAGTTGATGATGCTGGAACATCAGGGGCATCTGGATTCAAAACTGGGAGCCGCATGAACAACCCGTTCAATGTAGCGCTTATCCAAACCACCACCGGGCGTGATCCGGAAGCCAACATTGCGGCCATCGTACCGCAGATCGCCGATGCCGCGTCAGATGGCGCGGATTTTGTCATGCTGCCGGAAACAGCCGGACTCATGGAACCCGAGCCCGAGCTTCTCCATGCCAAGGCCAGAGCGGAAGACGATACCACCGCCCTGATCGCCTTTTCCGCGGCCGCAGCGCGGGCCGGCGTATGGTTGCTGATCGGATCGCTCGTGGTTAGGTCTGAAGAGGCGGGGAAGTTGGCAAATCGCTCTTTCCTTGTGGACGATGCGGGCACCGTCAGGGCGCGGTACGACAAGATTCACCTGTTTGACGTGGAACTGGCGTCTGGTGAGCGATACCGGGAATCATCCAATTATCGGCATGGTGACCGCCTGGCGATCGTAACGACCCCATGGGGCGTTATGGGTATGACCGTTTGTTACGATCTTCGGTTTCCAGATCAGTACAGGGCGCTGGCAAAACAGGGCGCACATTTCCTGAGCGTGCCGTCGGCTTTTACCCGCCCTACCGGCAAGGCCCACTGGCACACGTTGTTGCGTGCACGCGCCATCGAAAATGGCTGCTATGTGTTCGCGCCTGCACAATGTGGCGAGCATGAAGGTGGACGCCAGACCTATGGACATTCACTGATCATTGATCCGTGGGGTGAGATCATTGCGGATGGTGGCGAAACACCGGGCATCATCATGGCAAGGATCGATCCAGTACGGGTCGATGCCGTCCGTGCCCAAGTACCGTCGCTGCAACACGACCAGCCTTATTCCTAAATAAATTCCGGTTCTAACAAACTGTGTGGTGTCGGTTCGCCATCTTCGCGGTCGCTCATGTGAAGATCATTGACGGCCACAATGCGTTGTTTCACGCCGGGGAGTTCACTGTTTTCCACCAAGCCGTGTTCGTAGGCGACGACCTGCAGGTGCCCCCTGACCAGATCGAACAATTCACCTTGTCGTAACAAATGATCGGGGTTGCGTGGCCGGGCAAAAATTTCGTTACCTAGTGCGAAGGTCTCGTAGATCAGGACGCCACCAGGTTTCAGGCAGGCCAACAGGTCATCGAGGGAATTACGGTACAGATAGTTCACA
The DNA here is from genome assembly GCA_021775325.1 of Rhodospirillales bacterium. Lineage (GTDB taxonomy): Bacteria > Pseudomonadota > Alphaproteobacteria > Rhodospirillales > Casp-alpha2 > JABJGO01. Next base: position 20,612 of record JAJFID010000241.1, on the reverse strand, counting down.
ACCACAACGCCGTCGAACGTACGGCCTTCCAGCGAACCGTGCGCATTGAATGGACCGGTCCTGGTTTCCAGATCGGTTGTGATGACTTCCAGCGCTTCGTGATCTCCAAGACGATCAGAAATGGTATCCGTATTCTTGTCGACTGCTGTTACCAGATACCCCAGATCAAGGAAAACCGCGCTATGGCGACCACCACCGCAGGCCAGATCCAGAACCGCACCACCTGATGGTACAAGCCCGGCAAACCGCGTGATCCAGGGTGATGGCTCGGTTACACGCAAGTGCTTTACCTGTTTATCCTCATCCGTCATCTGCTCATTTACCTTGGCAAAACACTTTATATGGGCTTATTTAATCATTATTGAGTAACCTTAATCACCGTGTGAAACAACGACAGATCAAGATGATTACCTATCAGCTCAAATGTTCGTCAGGTCATGAATTCGAGGCGTGGTTCCGCAACAGTGCGGGATACGACGAGCAACGTGCGACCGGCGACATTAGCTGCCCCATGTGTGGCGATATGGAAGTCATGAAGGCGCTGATGGCGCCGTCTGTGGGCAAAAAGGGTAATGCGTCCGTTTCAACACACGAACAGCGGGCCTCGGAAGTCGCCCGTGAAGTGCTGGACGCCGTCGAAACCATCCGCAAACACGTTGAAGACAACTGCGATTACGTGGGCAAAGAGTTTGCCGATGAAGCCCGCCGCATCCATTATGGTGAGACCGAAGAGCGCGGTATTTACGGTGAGGCGACACCCGAGGACAATCAGGCGCTGGACGAAGAAGGCATCGAAGTCTTCCGCATCCCCACTGCGCCACGCCGCGATAGCTGAACGCGAACCTGTCTGGTCCTGAACCGTTCCAATCTGTGTTGCTCGTTATCTAGTCGTTGTTGATCGGGTCATGCACTTGCGTATTCTGCTGTTCAGCTTTCAGGACGCCTTACCGCCAGGATACCTGCGCCGACGATCATGGCTATGCCGGTGATCGCGATAGCATCCGGCACTTCTTCAAAAAAGATGAATCCCCAGATTGTTGCGAATGCCAGATATGCGAAATCGAAAGTTGATACAACCGATGACGGGCCACGCTGGTACGCGATGGCCGCAAAGACACTGCCTACAAGTATGGCCAACGCCAGCAGACCTATGGCAAGCCAGTCCTGCGACACCATGGGCGTCCAGCTTTGCAACATGAACGGGTTCGCGGCGACTTCTGCGATTGATGGCTTCAGAGTTGATAAGACTGTCAGCGCGACAACGCCCACACAGATCATAGAAACATTAAGCCAGAACGACAGGGTTAAGTAATGATCATTTCGGCATTTCGTGCGTGTGATGATCATGGCAAGGGCATAGAAAATCGCGGATATCAGTGGTAACAAAGCGTAGGTGTTAAAATTTTCCGCCTGTGGTCTCAGGATCAGAAGCACACCACAAAACCCGAGGGACACTGCGATCCAGCCCTGTGCACATACCTTTTCACCTATGAACAACGCGGCAAACAACGTGATGAAGAGAGGTAGTGTGTAGTAGACCGCAGCCGCTACAGACAGTGCGATATGCGGCAGTGATATGTAGTAAAAAACCCACATGAGTGTGAGCAGAATGCTTCTCAGGGCGAGCCATCCCGCACAGCGAGGTCGCAGGGCACTCATATCGCTCTGCCAACAAACTAATGCGATCAGGACCGGAATGGCCATTGATGAACGGAGCACAAACATCTGCCACACCGGAAGGTTGCTACTGATTCCCTTGATGAGTGCGTCACCAAGCGATAACGCAAACACTGTAAAGAGGACTGCGGATATTGCGACTCTTAGATTGTCGCCTTGTTCTGGTTGGCGAGCACTCATGTGTTTCTCCGAAACCGGCAAGACGTGTGTTCATGGATTTCACAATTAACGTAACTCGAGTGAGTCTTGTCAGGTAAAACAGGCAAGATAATTCACGGATGTGTCGTTGCTGAGAGACCACTCCCCGCTAGCAGGTTTGTAGACGGTCCCCCTGACGGAGCGTATCTCCAGCCCATGGGGCCTCAAGCTGTTTGCCAGTTCTGACGGACGGACAAACTTGTTCCAGTCGTGGGTCCCTGCAGGGACCCAGCGCAGAATGTATTCTGCGGCTATTTTGGCGAATGCGAGGGATTTCAGGGTGCGGTTGATGGTGCCCATGATCAGACAGCCGCCCGGGCTCACAAGGCTTGCAACCGCGCTCAGGAATTCATCCAGATCAGGGACATGCTCGACGACTTCCAGCGATATTACCGCGTCATAAACAAGGCCCTCGGCGGCGAGTTCTTCAGGTGTACATTGGCGGTAATTGATGTCCAGTCCGCTTTGACGGGCGTGTGTCGCGGCGACAGCGACTGTTTCCTCGCCAGCGTCAATAGCCGTGACGTCAGCTCCCAAGCGAGCAAGCGGTTCGCTGGCCAAACCGCCGCCGCAACCCACATCCAGAAGCCTGAGCCCCGCCAGCGGCATCCCGGCATCGCTGTCCCGTGCGAAATGTTGACAGATGGCATCGCGCACAAACGCCATGCGGACCGGGTTCAACTGGTGGAGCGGGCGAAACTTTCCGGTGTCATCCCACCATTCATCGGCAATGGCGGAAAACCGCTCGATTTCCTCAGGTGATGCTGTTGATGGTGTTGCCATTGCAAGATTCCCTGGCGGATCGTAGCCTATCACAGGCTTGTGCCCGCATAATGATCAGAGTATGTATTCGCCGCCCTTGCTTCAACCGAAACTATGCATTGTCGGTCGGTTGAAACGAGTTGACTGCAGGGTTGTTTGTACAAAGAGCTGATTGTTTGAAATGTCACGTATTGTTCAGAAATTTGGTGGGACATCTGTCGCTGACCCGGAACGGATCAAGGCCGTGGCGCAGCGCGTCAAACGCGAGCTGGATGACGGCAATCAGGTGGCGGTGGTCCTTTCTGCCATGTCCGGAACCACAAACCAGTTGGTTTCCTATGTGGAAGAAGTAACACCGAAATACGATCCGAAGGAGTACGACGCCATCGTCTCCACGGGTGAACAGGTGACGATTGGCCTGTTGGCCTTGGCACTGCAGAATGAAGGTATCAATGCAAGATCCTGGATGGGGTGGCAGGTACCCATTCATACGGACGGCGTTCACGGCAAGGCCCGTATTGAGCGCATCGAGTCCGAAGAGCTTGACCGTCGCATGAATAATGGTGACGTGCCGGTTATCGCCGGCTTTCAGGGGATTGGGCCTGACAATCGCGTAACGACGTTGGGTCGAGGTGGATCGGATACCAGTGCTGTTGCCCTCGCCGCCGCACTGGGCGCGGATCGCTGCGATATCTACACGGACGTGGACGGTGTTTACACAACCGATCCCCGTATTGTGAACAAGGCGCAAAAACTCGACAAAATTACCTATGAGGAAATGTTGGAGATGGCGTCGCTGGGTGCCAAAGTCCTGCAGACCCGTTCCGTACAGCTTGCCATGAAGGAAGGCGTACGGCTTCAAGTTCTTTCCAGTTACACCGATGAACCAGGTACACTGGTCGTAGATGAGGATGAGATCGTGGAACAGGCAGTTGTCAGTGGAATTGCATACAGTCGTGATGAAGCAAAGATCACTTTGGTCGGCGTATCGGACAAACCGGGCGTTGCAGCCCGGATTTTCGGTCCACTCACCCAGGCCAATGTGAATGTGGATATGATCGTCCAGAATGTCTCAGAAGATGGCAGGACTACTGACCTGACGTTCACTGTAACGCGCGCGGACCTGCGCCATGCCTGTGAGACTCTGGAAGGTGCGCGGGATGAAATTGAGTATCGTGCCCTGATATCGGACGCCGACGTGGTCAAGGTTTCCGTGATCGGCGTGGGCATGCGTTCACACGCAGGTGTCGCTCAGACCATGTTTTCAGCCCTGGCCGAGCGCGGCATCAATATTCAGGTCATTTCAACATCTGAAATCAAGGTCAGTGTGCTCATCGCCGAAGAGTACACGGAGCTGGCCTTGCGGGCGCTGCATACAGCCTATGGGCTGGATAGCGAGTAAACCGACAATCGCCGGATCGTTACACTGAAGCTGTAGCGGGTTTTCTGAAGTAGATGGGAGCAGCGACAACGTCATGTCTGGTGACAGCGTCGATACAACACCGCCATCAACGATGCACAGCACGCAGGCATTGCGTCGCCTGTTGGCCCGTGCCCGTACCATTATGGCGGGCCCGGGTGAAGCCGAAGACAGGCTTGAGCGGATTACCCATATCATCGCCGCTGAACTGGTCGCTGAGGTTTGTTCGATCTATGTACGCCGCGCGGGCGATATGCTGGAGCTTTACGCCACTCAAGGTCTGAAATCTGATGCAATCCACAATACGCGGCTCAGAATGGGTGAGGGATTGGTCGGGGACATCGCGGCCCATGCCCGCCCGTTGGCGCTGTCCGATGCGCAGAATCATCCGAATTTTGCCTATCGCCCGGAAACCGGTGAAGAGCTGTTTTACTCACTTATGGGTGTTCCAGCGGTACGCGGTGGTCGGGTCGTTGGTGTGTTGGTGGTACAAAACCGAACCCAGCGACACTACACGGACGAAGAAGTGGAGACCCTGGAGACGGTAGCCATGGTGGTTGCCGAAATGGTCGCGGGTGGAGAGCTTGTTGATCAGTCCGAACTGACACCCGTTGATGGGATTGGTTCGAAACCACTGCGCCTGGAGGGACTCAGGCTGCATAGCGGCATTGGCCTGGGTGTCGCTGTTCTGCATCAACCCCTGTATCGCGTGGATCAGGTCGTGGCAGACGATCCGGTACAAGAACATCAACGTCTGAACGATGCCTATGCCGAAATGCATGGCGCTCTGCAGGACATGATGGAAACCAGCGCCTTTGAGGAAGCTGGCGAGCATCGCGACATCATGGAGGCCTACCGCATGATTGCGAGCGATGCGGGCTGGCTCGAGAAACTACACACGGCAATCGATTCCGGCCTGACTGCCGAGGCGGCTGTGGAACGTGTTCAGAACGATCTCAAAACACGGATGAGCCAGGTCGCAGATCCGTATATCCGTGAACGCATTCACGACATCGAGGATTTGGGAATTCGTCTCATGCGTTATTTGTGTGGTGATGGTGATCAACGCACCGAAGACCTTCCCATGCATGTTGTCCTCGTTGCGCGTACTCTTGGGCCAGCACAACTGTTTGACTATGACGTATCGCGCTTGCGTGCGCTCGTGCTTGAGGAAGGATCACCGACCAGCCACGCCGCCATTGTCGCCCGGGCTCTGGACATTCCTGTTGTTGCCCACGTGAAAGAGGCCGTTGATCGTATTGAGCAGGGTGATGCTGTTGTTGTCGACGGCGACGCGGCCCGCGTCTTCGTTCGGCCCGGCGAGGATATCCAGCAGACCTTCAAGGATGCTCTAAAGGCCAGGACGGTACAGGCTCGGAAGTATGATGCATTGCGAGAGTTGCCAGCCCGCACGCTGGATGGTGTCGACGTGACATTGTCTATCAATGCGGGGCTCCTGGTTGATCTTCGACGGATGCATGAGACTGGCGCCAATGGTATCGGACTTTACCGCACGGAAGTGCCGTTCATGGTCAGACCGGAATTCCCCAATGTGGACGAACAGGAAATCATCTACAGGGAAATCCTGGATGGTGCGGACGGCAAACCGGTAGTGTTCCGCACCCTTGATGTTGGTGGCGATAAGGTCTTGCCATACTGGGAACCCGGTGAAGAAGAAAATCCGGCCATGGGTTGGCGTTCCATTCGTATCTCCCTTGATCGACCCGCCATGTTACGTCAGCAGCTTCGCGCGTTGGTTCGCGCGTCAGCGGGACGGGAACTACGGGTTATGTTTCCCATGATCGCACAGGTCAGCGAGTTTCTGGCGGCCAAGACGTTGCTTGAGATGGAGCTGTCCCGGCACCATGAACGAGGCCTTGTTGCGCCTACCCGGGTCACTACAGGTTCCATGTTGGAAGTTCCCGCACTGGCGTTTCAGTTGAAAGCGTTACTTCGCCACAGTGATTTCGTATCGGTGGGTAGCAATGATCTGATGCAGTTCCTGTTTGCGAGTGATCGTGGAAATGCCCGGCTTGCCGGGCGATACGATACGCTTGCCCCGTCCGTGCTGTCGTTCCTGCGCGCGGTGGTTTTGGAATGTGAAGAGGCAGAAAAACCTGTCAGCCTGTGTGGTGAAATGGCGGGGTATCCCATTGATGCCATGGCACTAATTGGCATTGGTTTTCGAAACCTCTCGCTGGTTCCATCTTCCATTGGTCCCGTAAAGGCCATGATCCGCAGTCTTGAGTTGCGATCTCTGGAACAATACATGCGATCCATTTCCGACATGGATCACAGATCATTCCGAGAAATGCTGCGCGGCTTTGCACAGGACCATAAGGTGGAAATCTGAGTTATCACTCATATGGCTTTGACTTTTAACGGTATTTTGACGATATTTCTGCACCATCGGTCTGTTGGATTCGCGGCTGGTGCGCCATGTTTCGGCCTGCATTTTCGGGGATCAGGGAACGATAACTATTAGGGCGACCATGCAACACTCTGATCAGCCACCGAAAGATACGGGGCATGACGATGAGGCTTACACCGTAAGTGCCATACTTCGTGGTGCGCGTGAAGCTTCGGGCGAATCACTGGATGACGTGGCGCAGCAGTCCCGCATCAGTCGTCGATATCTCGAAGCATTGGAAGAGGGTCGCTTCAGTGAGTTGCCCGGAAACACCTACACGTTGGGATTTATTCGTACCTATGCTTCCCATCTGGACCTGGACAGTGCCGAACTCGTAAATCGCTACAAGGCTGCCACTGAAAACGCACCCAACAAGACTAAACTCGATTTTCCGGAGCCCCTACCGGAGACAGGTATTCCCGGTGGTACCATCCTGTTCGCCGGAATCCTGGTTGCGGTCGTGGCCTACGGTGGTTGGTATCTGGCAACCGAAGAAGAAAACTCTCTGGCAAATCTTGTCGCACCGGTACCTGATCGCCTGGTTGAAACCGTCGCTACCGCGCCCAATCCGGACTTGCCCGAACAACCGACGATTTCTGATCCTGTCGACGAGTCCGTGGACGAGTCAGTTGTTACCGACTCCGATGATGCTCTTGCGGAAACGTCGGAAGAAGAACAAACGGGCATAGAGGAAAGCGCTTCAGTGCTTTCGACTGGTGAGGCCGAGGCCGTAACTGAGGTCGTCCAGGAAGTCAACGATGCTCCCGACGCGGAACTCGAGCAGGTAATCGAGATTGAGGATGCTGTTGGAACCGTGGCCGAGGTAAACGACACGGCAGACGAAATTCAATCTGCGGTGGGACAGAATGTGGGCGAACCTGTTGAAACTGAAATTACTGCGGTTGAAACTGCCGAACAGCCCGCCATTGTGGATGATGTCACTGGCCCTGTAGTGGAAACTCATGCCGACGAACCTGAATCACAGGTAGCTGATCAATCCGAATCAATTGACGAGCGAAACGCAAGACTCCTTAACGAGGCGCAATTGCGCGCGCTGCAGGAGTCCATGGGTGACAGCGTCGAAGATGATATTGCTCAGGCGACAACGGAAGAGGCGGTTGCCGAAGCAATTGTTGAACCTGTCGTTAACGATCAGGTGGAAACGGATACCGAGATAGCCGCCAGTACATCAGATGCACAGGAAATTACCCCAGTTGAGCCCCGTGCATACGGTGAAGATGGCAGTTCGAGAATCATTATTACGGCCACGACCAGTAGCTGGGCCGAGGTCCGCGATACGATAAGTGGCGAGCTGTTGCTTACACGACTATTGCGGACGGGAGACAGTTTCCGTGTGCCAAATCGCCCGGGCATTTCGCTGAACACCGGCAATGCAGGTGGACTGGAGATCGCCGTCGACGGACAGGTTGTGCCGCCAATTGGTGGCTCCGGGGACGTTCGCAAGGGCGTCTCGCTTGATCCGGAATTACTTAAATCGGGTTCTGCCGCCAACTAGGCACATCTTCATCAAACATGTTTTTATGGTTCGACGTTGACCAGGCCTGTTGTTTGCGCCAAATAACCCGATACCATGCGTGCAGGACATACTATAATAACGCCACGCCAAATCGGTTACGGGAATTGAATCGTGTCAGACGCAACAGCAGAGGCTTCATTGATTGAAGAAAGACGCCGAAGTGTTGCGGTCAGGGTCGGTGATGTCACAGTAGGTGGCGATGCGCCGATCATTGTCCAGTCCATGACGAATACAGATACGGCAAATGTTGAGGCAACGGCTCAGCAGGTTTCTGCGTTGGCTGGCGCGGGATCAGAGTTGGTTCGGATCACGGTTGACCGCGAAGAAGCTGCGAAGGCCGTACCCTACATTCGTGACCGACTCGCTGTCATGGGTGTGAGTGTGCCGCTGGTGGGTGATTTCCATTATATCGGCCACAAACTACTGGAAGAGTTTCCGGCGTGCGCCGAGGCACTCGACAAATACAGAATTAATCCGGGTAACGTAGGATTTCGGGAAAAAAGGGACCGCCAGTTCGGTGCCATGATTGAAATGGCTATGCGTTATGACAAGCCTGTGCGCATTGGTGTGAACTGGGGCAGTCTGGATCAGGAACTGCTTGCGGACCTGATGGATAAAAACGCGAGCATAGCAGTTCCCAAAAGTGCGGCGGTTGTCATGCGTGATGCTCTAGTTGCTTCGGCTATCAACAGTGCCCAACGCGCAGAAGAAATTGGCCTCACCCGCGATCGAATTATTCTGTCGTGCAAGGTCAGCGAGGTTCAGAACCTGATTGCTGTTTATCGCGACCTCTCGACGGCAGGCGACTATGCCCTCCATCTTGGGTTGACCGAGGCCGGTATGGGATCGAAGGGCATTGTCGCGTCGACGGCAGCCATGGCAGTGCTGTTGCAGGAAGGAATTGGCGACACCATCCGCGTATCGCTGACCCCGGAACCCGGCGGTGACCGCACGCAAGAAGTTATCGTTGCCCAGGAGATGCTGCAGACCATGGGGCTGCGCTCCTTTGCACCACTGGTGACGGCATGCCCGGGATGTGGTCGCACCACCAGTACGGTGTTCCAGGAACTGGCCCAGACAATTCAGGTATTTCTGCGTGATCGTATGCCGCTGTGGCGTGAGCGATATCCGGAAGCCGCCAATCTCAATATCGCGGTTATGGGCTGTATCGTGAATGGGCCAGGCGAAAGCAGGTTTGCCGACGTGGGAATTAGCCTCCCCGGTACGGGTGAACTGCCATCGGCACCGGTTTTTGTGGACGGTGAAAAGCACGTTACACTGCGTGGTGAAAACATAGCCGAAGAGTTTCAGAATATCGTCGAGAAATATGTGGTTGATCGATTTGGCAAGTCTGATATTGCCTCCTCGGAAACATCGGCCCATACACCAAACGCTGCGCAATAGCCGGGAAACGTTTTATGTCTTCATTACAACCCGTCCGCGGTACACACGATCTTTTGCCAGATGAAATGCGGCGCCATCGCACCGTTGTCGATGCTGCGCGTTCCGTATCCTCGCGATATGGTTTTGAGGAAATCGCCACGCCGATTTTCGAGTTCACGAACGTATTCTCGAGAACCCTCGGTGATACGTCCGATGTGGTCACCAAAGAAATGTATACGTTTGAGGACAAGGGTGGGGAAATGATCACCCTGCGGCCTGAGAATACAGCCAGTGTCATGCGCGCGTATTTGTCCAACGGAATGCAGCAACTGGCACCATGCAGGTTCTTTTCCCATGGTCCAATGTTCAGGTATGAACGGCCCCAGAAGGGGCGGCAGCGCCAATTCCATCAACTGAATGCGGAGTTGATCGGCGTTCCCGATCCGCTGGCCGATGTGGAAATGTTGACCATGGGTGCCCATATCCTGAAGGAATTAGGTGTCCTGGAGCGGACAACGCTTGAGATCAACAGCCTGGGTGATATGGACAGCCGTCAGGCGTACCGGGAGCTGCTAATTGCGTATTTCAGTACATATGAAAGTGACCTGTCTGCCGATAGTCGTGCGCGACTGACGAAGAACCCATTGCGTATTCTTGATTCCAAGGATGAGAAAGATCGTGAGATACTATCCGGAGCACCCGATATGGCGGCATCCATCAACGATGATTCCCGCTGTTTCTTTGATACGGTTCTGGAGCGGTTGACCAAACTTGGTATTTCGTACTCGCTGAACACGCGGCTCGTTCGCGGACTGGATTACTATTGTCATACAGCGTTTGAATTCACCACCACCGAACTAGGTGCTCAGGGCACCGTCATGGGTGGCGGACGATACGATGGTCTGATCGAGCAGATGGGTGGTCCGGCAACTCCTGGAGTAGGGTGGGCAGCAGGCATTGAACGTCTCAGTATGATGATCAATGAACCTGTACCGGATAGCATGCCTGTATCCATCATTCCCATCGGAGATGTGGCATTCGAAAAAGGGTTCGCCTTGGCCAATGATTTGCGCCACGCTGGCTTTAATATTGATTTTGGTGTGTCCGGGAATATGAAAAAGCGCATGAAGAGGGCCAACCGGGTGGGCGCTCGTGCAGCAATCATGCTTGGCGATGACGAATTGGCCCGCGACGGTGTGACGGTCCGGGATATGGAGACGGGCGAGCAGACGGAGGTTTCCTTCGCCATGTTGGAAAGTCAGCTCGACCGATACCGTTAGCGAAATGGCTGTTGATGCAGGCAAACAACTGGTGCCAGTCGTTGTCGGAGTGAATTTTCGCTCCAGCACCATGGACCTGCGCGACCGAATGTTTGTGGAAGATGCCATGATTGCCCATGTGTCGGAACGGCTGTCGGCATCAGGCGTTAATCAGGCCATAATTCTATCTACGTGTGACCGGGTCGAGGTTCAGGCCGCCCATGCAGAGCCCGAACGGGCGATAAACGCCATTAGAAAAGTTCTGATTGATCATGCAGAGGTCGACGAGGCCGGTGTCAGCGATCAGATGTATGCTTTGAGTGGAGATGATGGTCTTCGTCAGATTCTTCGTGTTGCGTCATCTCTCGATTCCCAGGTTGTTGGCGAACCACAGGTGCTGGGCCAGGTAAAAACCGCCCATCGATTAGCGCAGGACATCGATATGATGGGGCCTGGTTTGGAAACTATTCTTCAAACGGCGTACACAACGGCAAAACGGGTGCGCACTGAAACGAAAATCGGTGAGCGTCCCGTATCAATTGCCGCGGCTGCTGCGTTGCTTGCGCGTGATGTGCACGGCGACCTTGCCGATTGCAGAATAATTTTGCTGGGTGATGGCGAAATGGGTGAATTGGTCGCGATGCACCTCATGAATGCTGGTGGCCAGCACCTGACGGTTTCTCATCCTGGTGTTACGCGGTGTGACAGTCTGGCCAGCAGGCTGGGGTGTCATTCGGTACCTTGGAGTGAACTATCTCAGGCTTTGCCGGAGAATGAAGTTATCGTGACGGCCCTGGGTGGACGTGCGTATACATTGAGTCCAGATATGCTCAGCACCATGGTAAAAACCCGGCGGCACAAGTTGACATTTGCCGTTGATTTGGGATTGCCTGGTGATATTGATCCTGCCGTAAACCGCATAGACGAGGTGTTTCTCTACGATTTGAGTGATCTGGAACGCCTCGCAATGGACGGGTTGAGCCACCGTGAAAGCGAGGCGGATCGCGCAAATGCTATCGTCGAAGAAGAGTTGCAACTGTTTGTCCGCAACAAGGCAGAACGTGCAGCAGTTCCGGCGTTGAATCGTTTGCGATCTCATGTGGAGGCTTTGCGACAACAGGCACTTGCAGAAGCCAAAGGTGATGCGGACAAGGCCACTCACATACTGACAAATCGCCTATTGCACGACCCGAGTACGGTTTTGAGAAACATTGCGGCAGGCGGAAGTGAAGCCGAGTTATATACGGCAGAGCGAGTTATCGAACAATTGTTCCAGTTGAACCAGCAGTCAACTAACGACGACACAAATGGAGAATAATCTGTGAACCTGGATGAGAATCTTGATCGCGTACTGCGGCGACATGAGGAACTGGCTGCTTTGCTGTCGGACCCTGGCGTTGTCGGATCATCAAAGTTTGTCGACATGTCGAAAGAGTATTCAGACCTTCAATCTGTCGTCGATGCAATTAACGCATACCGTGATGGCGGACAGGAGATGATTGATCTGGCTGAAATGATCGCAGATGACAGTTCGGACAAGGAAATGCGTGAGTTGGCCGAGGCTGAATTCCGGGAACTGAAGGAACGCATGCCAGCGTTGGAAAAACAGGTTCAACTAATGCTTCTGCCGCGCGACGCGGCTGATGCAAAAAATGCCATTCTTGAAATTCGTGCCGGAACGGGTGGGGACGAAGCAGCATTGTTTGGTGCTGATTTGTATCGAATGTACCAGCGTTATGCCGACCTTCATGGTTGGAAGTTTGAAGTTATCGATGTTACGGAAACGGGTATCGGTGGTTTCAAGGAGGCATCAGCGTCTATCACCGGGCGTGATGTATTCTCCAGATTGAAATTTGAATCGGGTGTCCATCGTGTTCAACGTGTGCCAGTAACAGAGTCCGGCGGTCGAATTCATACCTCGGCGGCTACAGTTGCCGTCCTGCCCGAAGCCGAGGAGGTGGATGTGGATATCGAAACCAAGGATCTGCGCATTGATACATATCGTGCGCAGGGAGCCGGTGGACAGCACGTCAATAAAACCGATAGCGCAGTTCGGATTACACACATTCCAACAGGTATCGTTGTTCAGTGTCAGGACGGAAAGTCCCAACATAAGAACAAGGCCAGTGCCATGCGCGTGCTTCGCGCACGCATGTATGAGGTGGAACGCCAACGCAAAGACGATGAACGCGCCGCTGATCGAAAAGACCAGGTTGGATCCGGCGATCGCTCGGAACGGATTCGCACATATAATTTTCCGCAGGGCCGTGTAACCGATCACCGCATCAACGTTACGGTGCACAAGCTGGATCGATTTCTCACCGGCGAGATGGACGAGATCATCGATGAACTGATTTCGGCTGATCAGGCGGAGAAACTGGCAATGATCTCGTGACCTCACAATTGCCATCGCCATTGACGGTCGGTGAGGGTGTCACAATCCTGAGCAAGATGTTCCAGACTGCCGGGATTGATCAACCCCGGCTTGACGCACGCCTGATTGTCACACATGTCGCGGGATGTGCGCCCGAATCGGCACTGGTCCACCCAGAGCAGCAACTTGAGCCTGACGACATTTTGACGATCGAACAATTGGCAGAAAGACGGTTAAATCGAGAACCGATTGCCTATCTGACAGGAGTTCGTGAATTTTGGTCGCTGTCCATTCGTGTTGACCGAAATACCCTGACACCCAGATCGGACACGGAGATACTGGTTGAGTGTGTTGTCGCCGAACTGGGGAGTGAGAAAGTCAATCAACCGTTGTCGATCCTGGATCTCGGTACCGGCAGTGGATGCATTCTCGCGTCACTGTTGTCGGAATTGAGGATCGCGACAGGGATGGGTGTGGATATTAGCTCGTCCGCGGCAGAAATAGCGCAGCAAAACGCGGTAGAACTTGGTTTGTCAGACCGTATGCGGGTGATCGAAGGTGACTGGTTATGCGGTGTTTCCCAAGAGTTTGACGTTGTTGTATCCAATCCGCCTTATATCCCGGCTGGGGAGATTGACGGGCTTGAGCCGGAGGTTTCAATACATGAGCCCCGTATCGCGCTCGATGGCGGTGCTGACGGGCTGGATGCCTATCGGCATATCGCATCTGGCCTGGCCAGCGTTCTTAAACGAGGCGGCATCGCCGCTTTCGAAGTAGGGCAGGGACAGGCTACAGATGTGTGTGAACTTTTTCACAACGCCGGATTCCCGAGTACAAAACTATGTGCGGATTTATCTGGAATTGATCGTGTTGTACTGGTTTCAAATGACGATTAATGGCGATTTTCAAAAAAAAGGGTTGGAATAGCGATGTAACCCGTCTAGGTTTTTGTTATGAGCAGTGCTAATGCACTGCGTGCATCCGACGAGTTTGGGTTCGGACGCCAATTTGCTCAGTCTTTGATTTTGACAAGATGTGCGGTGAGTAGCGTTAAGGCGCGAACCGCGTTCAGATGTCAATATTTGGCATAACGTAAACAGCAACAATAGCGGATGATATGAAGCAAGGTTCCAGCCAACAGCGGCGCGGACGTTCCAGAGGGAACGGTAGCAGACGTAATAATTCTTCGGGTAGAAGTCATGCCATGGAGAGCAATGGTCCGGACGGCAAAGTCCGGGGAAATGCCCAGCAGATACTGGATAAATACCAGTCACTGGCGCGCGATGCGACGTCTGCAGGCGAGCATATCTCTGCTGAAGGGTTCTATCAGTACGCCGAGCATTATCAGCGCGTGTTGAATACCGAGGCCGCGAACAACCCCAATCCAAATCAGAACCAAAATCGTGGTCAGGGGCAGCGCGACGACAATAAGGCGTCAGGCAAGAATAACAACCAGGATGGTCAGCAGCCAGGGGGCGCCGCTGAACCTGCTGAATCCAAAGAAAATGTATCTGCAGATTCTGACAACGAGTCCGTTGAGACTGGGGGAACTGCCGATACTAGTGAGACTAACGCAGAAACTGAAGTCGCCGACTCCGGTTCCGAGGAAGTTTCTGAATCGGAAGATGCGAAGCCGGAATCTGAACTACAGGCAAGTGCCTAGTTCAGCAACGTCTGCCCGGACATCCACAGAATCATGACCTGAAACGCTTGCGACTTGCGTGGTTTGACCCATATTTCAATATATATGGTATATGGAAGATCATCGTGCTTGCCTGAGTTCAGGGAGCGGTATGGTCGGTCACAAAAGGAAACTGCGCCATGGATTTTGAAAAGTTCACGGACCGATCACGTGGGTTCATACAGTCGGCACAAACTTTCGCGGTACGGAGCAACCACCAACAACTGACGCCACTCCACCTCCTCAAGGTTCTGCTTGAGGATAAGGAGGGAATGGCATCCACGTTGATTGAATCGTCGGGCGGCGTACCGGCACGTGCGCTCGAGGGCGTCGGGCAGCATTTATCAAAACTGGCCCAGGTTGAGGGCAGTGGCGCTGGCCAGGTTTATCTGGCACCTGAAACAGCGCGTTTGTTTGAACAAGCCAGTGAACTTGCGGAAAAGTCGGGTGATTCATTTGTTTCAGCGGAGGTGCTGTTACTGGCATTAACCCTGGCATCAGGCTCGAGTTCTGCACAGGTGCTGGCCGATGCCGGGGTCAAAGGTGAAGCGCTTGAACGGGCAATCCAGGAGATGCGCAAGGGGCGGCAGGCAAACAGCGCACAGGCCGAAGATGGCTATGATGCGTTGAATAAGTATGCCCGAGATCTGACGCAGGCAGCCGAAGAGGGGAAAATTGATCCGGTTATCGGGCGTGATGAGGAAATTCGCCGTACAATCCAGGTGCTGTCACGCCGTACCAAAAATAACCCGGTCCTGATTGGCGAACCTGGTGTTGGTAAAACCGCCGTTGTGGAGGGGTTGGCTCAACGCATCGTTAGTGGTGATGTCCCGGAGAATCTACTACAGAAACGACTCATGGTTCTGGACCTTGGTGCTCTGATTGCGGGTGCCAAGTTTCGCGGGGAATTCGAAGAACGCCTCAAGGCCGTCTTGACCGAAGTTGTTGAGTCGCATGGTGAGGTTGTTCTGTTTATTGACGAAATGCACACACTTGTGGGTGCAGGTGCCAGCGAAGGTAGCATGGATGCGTCGAATTTGCTGAAACCCGCACTGGCGAGGGGCGAGTTGCACTGTGTTGGCGCTACAACCTTGACTGAGTACCGCAAATATGTGGAAAAAGATGCGGCACTGGCCCGTCGTTTCCAGCCTGTCATGGTCGATGAGCCATCCGTTGAAGACACCATATCGATTCTGCGTGGAATCAAGGAAAAGTATGAGCTTCATCACGGTGTAAAGATCAGTGACGGCGCGCTTGTATCGGCGGCCACGTTATCCAATCGCTATATATCGAACCGTTTCCTGCCGGACAAAGCTATTGATCTGGTCGACGAGTCGGCCAGCCGGTTGAGAATGGAAGTTGATTCAAAGCCGGAAGAGGTTGATGAACTTGATCGCCGGATCATGCAATTGAAGATTGAACGTGAGGCCTTGAAAAAGGAAAGCGATGACGCATCCCGTGATCGGTTGAAGAAACTGGAAGAGGAACTTTCTGTTTTCGAATTACGGTCTGGAGAACTGACAGATCAGTGGCAGGCCGAAAAAAATGCGCTTGCGGATACGACCAAGTTGAAAGAAGAGCTGGAACAGGCGCGATTGCTGGTAGAGCGGAGCATGCGCGAAGGTGAGTTCGAGAAAGCCGGTGAGTTACAATACGCCCTGATTCCACAGTTGGAGGACAAGATCGCCAAAGCCGAAGATGCGGAAAGCAACCGCATGCTGGAAGAGGCTGTCACATCGGAACATATTGCAGGTGTTGTCTCCCGTTGGACCGGTATACCCGTAGACAAGATGCTCCAGGGCGAGCGGGACAAACTGTTGCACATGGAAGAAGACCTGCGACACCGGGTTGTTGGTCAGGATGAAGCCCTGAAAGCGGTTGCCAATGCCGTCCGCCGGGCGCGTGCAGGGCTCCAGGATGCGGACAGGCCAATTGGTTCGTTCCTGTTTCTTGGCCCTACCGGCGTGGGCAAGACCGAGCTGACAAAAGCGTTGGCAGAGTTCCTGTTTGACGATGAGCACGCAATGGTACGGATTGATATGTCGGAATACATGGAAAAGCATTCGGTTGCCCGGCTGATTGGCGCGCCGCCGGGCTATGTGGGCTATGAAGAGGGTGGTGCCTTGACTGAAGCTGTCAGGCGGCGGCCCTATCAGGTCATCCTGTTTGACGAGGTTGAGAAAGCACACAGCGACGTTTTCAATGTGTTGTTGCAGGTCCTTGATGACGGTCGGCTGACGGACGGTCAGGGTCGAACTGTTGATTTCAGGAACACCCTGATAATACTCACGTCCAATCTGGGTGGCGAAATTCTGGCACAGCAGGAAGCGGGCCACGATTCCTCGGAAATCCGTTCGCAGGTCATGGAAATTGTCCGTGCATCGTTCCGGCCTGAGTTCCTGAACAGGTTGGATGAAATGATTCTCTTTCATCGTCTGTTTCCTGAACACATGGGTGATATTGTTGATATACAGCTCAGCCGATTGCGGACCTTGCTCGACGATCATGCGATGACATTGACGCTGGACGGTGCTGCCATGGATTGGTTGTCTGAAAAAGGATATGATCCGGTCTATGGAGCCAGACCGTTAAAGCGTGTCATTCAACGCTATCTACAGAACCCGCTGGCCAGCATGATTCTGGAAGAATCGATCCATGATGGAAACGAGATCAGCGTATCTGCATCAGATGGGAACCTGATGATCAATGGTGATGCACAAAACGATGATTGATTTGTGACTGGTGTCACAGACGGAAATTTCGGGTCATGGCATGATTTCTGCCGTTGAACCATTTCGGTAGTAGCTATTGTGGACGCCATAAATACATCAACGGCTGTACAGACCAATCTGCTGGCGCTCCAGAGGGCGGCGGATGTTCGCAGCGAAAGTGCAAAGCGGCTGTCCACTGGCCTGGAAATTCAGCGGGCAACGGACGGGCCATCGGCTTTTTTCCAGGCTCAGGCGTTGACTGCCCGGGTAAGTGGCCTGTTCGAAGCCAAGGACAATATTGGTCAGGCTCTGAGTGCTGTCGAGAGTGCCCTGAACGGCGTCGATGCGCTAACTGAGATTTCCCAACAGCTCAGTGGTGTCGCGTTAGCGGTGCGTGGTGGATCAGCGGAGGCTCGTCAGGCCGCTGCCGGTCAATTCAACGCCTTGCGCGAGCAACTGGACTCCATTGCCCGAGATGCAACATATCTGGGCACTGGGCTTGTCCAGAGTGACCCGGATTCTCTGACTGTTTCACTCAATGAAACCGGCTCTTCCGATGTTACGGTGGACGGTGCGGGTTTGGATGCATCCGGACTTGGGATTGGTGATGCTCTCACATCCTACAACGCCTTTGCCAGCGACCTGGATGTCGAGGCGGCGCTGAATGATCTCAGTAATGCGGTATCGTCACTGCGCTCAACGGCCTCCAGTTTTGGCTCTGACGTGGCCTTGCTTGGCATACGGGAAAATTTCGCCAGTAATCTGGGTGCGACCCTTGAGGCCGGTACGGCGAAACTCGTGAATGCCGACCTTGAAGAGGAGGCCGCCCGCCAGTTGGCAAGTCAGGTTCGCCAGGACTTGTCCACACTTGACTTGCGCATCGCCGCGCAGGGCGCGCAGCAGATCACCCAAATATTGTTCGCCGGGTGATGAATGAATAAATCAGCGATACAGGCCTATGGCGATGCGGAACGGCCCACCTTATCGGGGCGTGCTTTGGAGGGGCGTGCTTTTGCACGTGCCGCCCAGTTGTTGCATGAAGCCACAACGATGCCATCGGATCGTCGCCGTGCCATACGGGCACTTCGGTACAACCATCAACTATGGACGATCATGCAGGCTGTCCTGCAAGGGCCAGACAATGAGCTTCCGCCAGAGACCGTTGCCCACTTACTGAGCTTGTCTCTGTTTGTCGACCGCAGAACGGCTGAAGCTCTGGCCGATTCAGATTCAACACAACTGAGCGTGTTGATTGAGATTGACCGTAGTGTGTCTCAGGGACTGCTGAGTACTAACTGACGGTGCCGTGCTTCTCGATAATCAGGGTTCGATACGAGCAACCGTGGTATCGCCAGACAGTTCTGCATATAGATCGCCCAGCTGAACGGCGGCTTGCTCAAATCGTTCCAGTTCTGCACCAGCCAGTTTTTGGCCCGACGGCATTTTGACTTTCATGGGATTGACCTGGACGCCATTCTTCAGGATTTCGTAGTGCAGGTGGGGGCCAGTGGAGCGTCCGGTTGTGCCCACATAACCGATAATGTCGCCCTGACGAACACGTTTTCCTGTCGTCATGCCACTGGCAATTGCTTTCAGGTGCGCGTAGGCCGTTGAGTACTCGCCATTGTGTCGGATTCGGACGTATTTTCCGTAACCACCATTTCGGCCGGCAAAATCAATCGCACCATCACCGGCAGCATATATCGGAGTGCCGCTGGCGGCAGCAAAGTCCACACCCTTATGCATTTTGTTGTAACCAAGAACAGGGTGTTTGCGATTGCCAAATCCCGATGACAGACGTGCACCGTCGATAGGTGTCCGCATCAGGGTTTTTTTGGCACTACGGCCCTTGTTATCGAAATAATCCGTCACACCATCACTGGTTGTGTACTGGAAGATCGGCAACTTGTCGCCACTCAGTTCCAGTTCGGCAAACAGAATATCTCCATAGGTCATGATATCGCCGTTTTCGTCGTGGCGAGCCTCATAGAGAACCGCAAACCCGTCGCCTACTCGAATGCTGCGTTGGAAGTCCACATCCCAGGAATAGGCGCGTATGAGTTCGAGCAGTACCGGAATCGGCAGGCCGGCACGAACACCGGCCATGTACAGGCTGTCATCGATCCGCCCATGGGCTTCATGAAGTTCCGTGGTCAGAATTTTTTCTTCTTCCCAGGCGGAGAATCCATCGTCGGTACGTTTCATACGTATGGTGCGCAGGGCCGTTGGTTCATAGGCCATGCCAACAAAGCGATCAGGCGTATCTTCTTGTGAGGGCATGAATAACAGGTCCAGACTTTGGCCAGCCCTGATTTTTCGTGGGTTAAACGCATCGGAAAAAGACAGTACAATCTCGGCGGCCTCAACGCGTTCGACCCCGGCGCTGGTCAGCATGCCCGACAGCGTGTTACCTGATTTTACCTGAACGGTTTTTGTATAGGGTTCCGGGTCGGGTGCCACAGGAAATTCTGCTGTGTCGGTATCGTCGGTAACGTCACTGCTCCGGTTGTTATTCAGTGTACGGGTACGCAGCGTGGCAGCAGCAGCAGGATTACCGAGGGATAATGGTGCCATGGAGAATGTTGGCTCAGTGTCGGTATCGGTGATTTTTATAACATCGAACAGGACCGCAGAGGCCCCAATAACGGCGGCGCTTAAAGCGGCGACAGAAATCAAACCCCGAAATTTCACGACTCTTTGTCCCCTCGAATTGAAACTGAACACATATCTGGTCCATTCGTTAAGGTCGCGTGCCAGACATTGTCCGACACGGAAGTTTTCGGAAAATGTCTTCTCGGCATTGCCGTGTCAAGTGAATTGCACCAAATTTTCAATGAAATCAATGTAGTGCAATGAATATTAATATTCCGTATCGCACCTGCAGCAAATAAGTCAGTTTTGTCATATTTTCCATTTGACACCCCTACTCAGAGTACATATAACCCCTCCACCGCGGGGCACTGGTGTTCGCATTTAACGAAACCGGCCGCCCAGCGTTTTTTTTGCGTTATTTGACATTGTAAATAAGAAGAAGGGATACGCGGGCGGCGTTGAGAGCGTTGATTTATTGATGTTCTGGCCTGAGGGTACATTGTTTACAGTGTGCTGGAAGGTTGTTTGTCTGATTGGCAAAAGTTTTGTCCTGTGTATTCATAAACTTGCTTTATGAAGCTGCGCCTGTTTCCTTGCGGATATGGGTG
>JAJFID010000025.1 GCA_021775325.1 Rhodospirillales bacterium | reverse complement strand
GGGATGAAGACGTTGTGGCGCTGATGCACAAACACAAGGAAACCACCGGCGCCGAAGATGAGGTCGTGGTTTCAAAAATTCAGAAAGGCATGCAGAGCCGCGCCTTCGAGCCGGGCCCTTACGTCATTGGTGACGGGTGTGGTGCCATGAGTGAAGTGGGAATCCGCCATTTTCACAACCTGTACCGCGAAGCAATTGGCGAAACTGGATGACCAACTATACCAGCGTCAGCTCAACTGATCCCACGTCTCCAAACGAAGCCCTGGCCCGATCACCAACAGAGGCCCAGTAGATATCGGTCGCTGTACCCGTATTGTTTACATCACCGGCGCGAACCGTTTTGCCATCCCGCGTAATGGCATTGATCATCCACACAAACGCGCCCAATGGATCGTCGAGAACTTTCCTGCCGGTGCCTCTGCGCACCACCGCATCATTGATGGATAACGTAACCTCGGTGTTTATCAGGTCGATGTCGCGCCAGTTCGCGGCCCCCTCCCCCACCACCAGTGCCCCGTCGGTGCCGTTGTCTGCAATAACCGAAAACACGTCCTGATTTGGCCAGTCTTTCAGATGTCCGGCGACAACTTCAATTGTGGGGAAAACCCCGGTGATCGCGTTTTCAATGTCGTCACGGGAATACGGCGTTCCTGCGGGCGTGAAGTCATGTCCGACCTGAAATCCGAACTCGCACTCGAAGACAATGGGCGGGTATTGTGTCGTATCCAGTGTCGCCGGGCTGGCATAGACATGGTTTGATAACAGTCTTGCGTAGTAGGGTTCGCTCAGGCTAAGCAGTTCCTGAATCGCAACATTGGTACAGGCTCCGAACCAGCCTTTTGTTTCCTCGCCCAGCAACTCAATAAACCTGTCCTGAACCGCATAGGCTTCCCGCAGGGTGGTGGGCCGGACATGCTCCGGGATACAGTCGATAATGCTGTTTGTTCGGCGCGCCTCGACCAGAATCGACGCCGCCTCGTCAATTGCGGTACCAGACAGCATCCTGAGTGTGCCCTGATCTACAACACGCAGTGCTTGGCAAAATCACCGGCTTCGTTTGCCGACCAGTCGCCTTTGGGCTTCTTCTTCAGATCGTTGCACCACTCTTCGCTGCCCACTTCGGGTGAACAGGCAACTGTGGCGATCGCGCTGACACCCATAAACAGGGTCAACATCAGGACACGGGTCAGTTTGGTTTTCATGGTCTTTTCCCATCTGCAACAGGCTGGATTTCACGATTCCAAGAGGAACAGTTTCTGCCCGTCGCGTCAAGTGGTCGGCACCGTGCGCGCACTGCCGCGTTCTTCGTCCGGAAGCTGGGGCCTATAAACAGTGGAGGTTTTGCGAACGCCATGAAAAGGTTTGTCGGTTATTTTGAGACTGGCTAACCTTGGCACCCAATTGCAGGAGCCGTATTTCATGTTATTCCCCGCAGCACCGGATATCCACGGCATCGCCGTATTGCTGCTGGTTGTGGTGGCGCTCGTTCTGTTCACCCGCGAGAGCATACCGCTGGAAACATCGAGCCTCGCGATCCTTGTCCTGCTGGCGGTCGGATTCGAACTGTTTCCCTATCACGCCGTACAGGGTGAGCTTCACGCCGTCGATTTTTTTGCCGGGTTCGGTCACGAGGCCCTGATTGCGGTCTGTGCGCTGATGATGGCAGGTCAGGGTTTGGTTCGAACCGGCGCGCTGGAACCAGTCGGGCGGACACTGGCCGGATTGTGGACCGTGAGTCCGGTGTTTTCCCTGCTGCTGACGCTGATCGTCGGTGCCGTTCTCAGCGCCTTTGTCAACAACGTGCCTATTGTGGTGCTGCTGTTGCCGATTCTTCGCAGCATTGCGCTCAAGACCGCAAAACCGGCGTCCGGTATCCTCATGCCCATGGGCTTTGCCACGCTGGTGGGCGGTATGAGCACGACCATAGGAACCTCCACCAACCTGTTGGTGATTTCCATCGCCGCCGATCTTGGCCTGAGACGCTTTGGCATGTTTGACTTCATGGTGCCGGCGGTGATCGCCGGTTCACTGGCCATCGTGTATCTGTGGCTCATCGCACCGCGTATGCTGCCCCCACGGGAAGTGGCCATTGGCGACACATCACCGCGCGTATTCATCGGGCATTTCCATATCGAGGCCGACAGTTTTGCGGACGGCAAGACCCTGGGCGAAATATCCGAGAAGGCCGGTGCGGAGTTCAACGTGGTGGAAATTCACCGTGAGTCCACCCTGACCCTGAAACCACGCTCAAACCTGGTATTGCGGGCGGGGGACAGTCTGAGTGTTCGCGGCACGTCGGATCAACTGAAAGAATATGAGGAAATCCTTGATGCCAGGCTCTATGCCGACGATACCGACGATGAACTGGTCGATGACGAGCACCCCCTGCATGCCGACGATCAGCAGATGGCCGAAATCGTTATCACGCAAGGGTCGCCTCTGGACCGTCAGACCCTGCGGCGGGCCCGTTTCATGGAAGCATTCCAGCTCATCACACTGGCCCTGCATCGTCCCGGTTCCGAAATCCGGATTTTCCGCCAGGGCATCGCCGACGTCCGGCTACGCGTCGGTGACGTGCTGCTGGTACAGGGACCAAGGGATCAGATTGCCGAGCTGAAACAAGGCGGAGAATTCCTGGTTCTTGACGCGACATCCGACCTGCCCCACACCCGGAAAGCCCCGCTGGCGCTGGTGATCATGATTGGCATTGTATCGATGTCCGCATTGGGAATCATGCCCATTGCCATCAGTGCCGTTGTTGGTGTGCTGGCCATGCTGGTCAGCGGCTGCATGGGTTGGCGGGATGCCGCCCGGTCCCTGAGCACGCCGGTTGTGATGATTGTGGTCACCAGCCTTGCGCTGGGCTCGGCCCTGCTGAAAACCGGTGGCGCGGATTATCTTGCGCAGGTGTTTCTCGCCGTTGCCGCCGATGCCCCCAACGCGGTAATCCTGAGCGGGCTCATGCTGGGCATGGCGATCATGACCAATGTGGTTTCCAACAACGCCGCCGCCGTCATCGGCACACCGATTGCCATGGCCATCGCAAGCCAGCTTGGCCTCCCGGCGGAACCGTTCGTGCTGGCCGTTCTGTTTGGTGCAAACATGAGCTACGCCACGCCCATGGCCTATAAAACAAACCTGCTGGTCATGAATGCGGGGGGTTACACGTTCAGCGACTTCATGCGGGTGGGTATACCGCTGACACTGATCCTGTGGCTGACGTTATCCTTTGTGCTGCCGGCGATCTACGGCATTTAGAGCATTTCCGGTTACGCTGAATAGCTCACAAAACCGCTGGCCGGATCGGCCCCCTTGCGCACGTGCATGGTACCGGCGGGCAGATCCATGACGATGGTCGCCACGGTGCCCACACTGCCGAGATCCTCGTCGGCGACATAGGGCCTGTAGACGGGGAAGGTCTTGTGGGACTGGTCTGACAGGATATCGCACATGGTGGCTGTTGTATGGCTGTCGGCACCGGCCACACGCTCGCTGGCCCGGCGCATGCGGGCATGGGAGTTATAAAACAGCGGATCACCGGCAGCGTTGATCTCTTTACCCAGATAGTGATTGGTATGGACCATGTTGCCGTCGCCATAGTCCGGCGAGAGCGTCTCATCGCCGGCGAACTCGCGGTCAAAACAGTGCCCAGACTTGTCCGCCACCATGACATTGCTGGATTTGCCCAGGGGCGCCCGGTCGATGGTATCCGCCGCCTCATCAGCCGAAGCACAATCCAGAATGGCCCGCAGCATGACGTGAATGGGCACACCTTCCAGCTTCTCGCCCAGGGTCAGGATATTCAGGCACACACCCAGTCCGGCGCTGTTCATACCGATTTTACCGATGATACCGGGCTCCGTCAGCATGCGGATGACATGGCCGTCCGGGCGCTTGATGCGCATCATGGCACACAGCGCCTCCAGCGGCTGGCCCCAGTCCCAGGTCTGGCCCAGCACCGACGAGCCGGTGAAACACATGGAGGTGCATTCATTGACAGAAGCACGGGACCGGAATACTGGTCGCGCCGCTTTGGCTTTGGCTTCCTCTTCTTCGGCTTTCAGTAGTGCCAGAATTTCCGTGCGCGCATTGAGCGCCGTAATCCACAGCGCGTCCTGACCGCATCCTTCGGCAATACCGGCGATCTCGTCAGCATAGTCGGCGTTGAAATCACCGATTACATTCCTGAAATGCCGCGCCTGTTCCAGCACCACATTGTCCGGCAGCCTGAAAACATCGCGATAGAAATCAAGCGCGAGGGCAATCTCGCCCGTCAACTGCTGACCATGCAATAACCCGCGCTCCCGCGCATCCCCCGAAACATCAATTTCCCTGAACCTGTTCATGGCGGAATAGTCGGGTTTGGGGGTGGGTTTGTAAAGAGGCTTGCGCGCCCTAAGCCGCCACGTTCTCCACAGCTTCGGCCAGATAGCTCCACAGGTACTGGGCGTAGGTCCAGCGGATCTGGATATCGAAGTCTGTATCGTTGATCTGATGCAGCAGGATGGTGGCGTGGGAGAAGTGGCTCTGGGCACAACTGCCGGGGCCGAAGTTGCGCGGGTGCAGATCCAGCGGACAGCCGCGGGCCAGCACGTCGCGGCAGTCGGGCCCGCGCATTTCGATGACCACGAAGTAGTCGCTCACATCCGTGACAGCACTGTGCACATCACCCAGTGCCGCGCGCAGACGATCCACCAGATCACCCTGACCGTCTTCCGGTGTGTGCACCAGCCATTCGTCCGGGCCCAGCCAGTAGATGGTGAAGGCACCGTAACCAACCACGGTGTTGGGCCTGGACGGCAGCACACCGCCCAGCACGCGTTCCACCGGGCCGGTGAAATCGCCGTCCTCGATATTGCCGCGCAGGTTGATCTTGCCCACAAACGGTTTTTCGCGCAGGGACACGCCACCCGCAGGTGAGGCCATGGATTTAAGTGGTGAGGCCTTGATGACCTTGAATACTGTATCAACCACGGGTGCGTTCTCCTTCGGGATCAAAGAATATGGGTTCGGTGACAACCGCACGGACAACGGAGCCATCCATAAGCGGCACAGCCAGCGTATCGCCCATGCGGTTCCGGCCATCACGCACCAGCGCCATGGCGATGGAACGGCCCTGACCGCTGGCATCGGTCACGTTGGGCGTCATGTAGCTCGACGTCACATGACCCAGCGCTTTGGTGTACACACCCAGTCCCGGTTCGGGGTTGGCGTCGGCGGCAATGTGCGCGCCTTCGGGCAGCACAATTTTCGGATCTTCCGTAAGCAGGCCCACGAGCTGTTTGCGACCCTCCTTGATGGTATCGGAGCGGGTGAACGAGCGCTTGCCCAGAAAGTCCTCTTTCTTTTTCGAGACGATCCAGTCCATACCCACGTCCATGGGCGTGCAGGTGCCGTCCGTGTCCTGACCGACGATGATGAAACCCTTTTCCGCGCGCAGCACGTGCATGGTCTCGGTACCATAGGGACAGATGTCGTACTTTTCGCCGTGGGCCATGAGGGTTTCCCACAGGTGCAGGCCGTAGACCTGCGGCACGTTGATCTCGAACGCCACCTCGCCGGTAAAACTGATGCGGTAGATACGCGCCGGAACCCCGGCCACGGTGCCCTCGGCCATACCCATGAACGGCAGGCTTTCCACATCCAGATCAATGTCCGTCAGTTCGCTGAGCAGCACCCGGGCACGCGGCCCGGAAATGGTCGCCACCGCCCACTGTTCGGTGACACTGGTACAATAAACCTGCATGTCCGGCCATTCGGTCTGCAGCCATTCTTCCAGCCAGCCCATAACACGGGCGGCACCGCCGGTGGTGGTGGTCATGTGGAAGTGGTTGTCGCCCAGCCGCGTGGTCACACCGTCATCGAAAATCATGCCGTGTTCGTTGAGCATGACACCATACCGACAGCGGCCCACGCCCAGCTTTTCCCAGGCGTTGGTATAGACCATCTCCAGCAGCCTGACGGAATCAGGTCCCTGAATATCGATCTTGCCCAGGGTGGAGGCATCCATGATGCCCACACCGTCGCGGGTGGCACGGCATTCGCGCTGTACGGCGGCATGCATGTCCTCGCCAGTCTTGGGGAAATACCACGGCCGTTTCCAGTCGCCCACGTCCTCGAACACCGCACCATTGGCCACGTGCCACGGGTGCATGGAGGTGGTGCGTTCCTGCTCGAACAGCCCGCGCCGGTCCTGGCCCGTAATGGCCCCGAAGGCCTGCGGGGTATAGGGCGGGCGGAAGGTGGTGGTACCGACGGCGGGAATCTCACGGCCCTGCGCCGCCGCCATGATGGCGAGGCCGGTGACGTTGGAGGTCTTGCCCTGATCCGTGCCCATGCCGGTGGTGGTATAGCGTTTGGTATGCTCCACCGAGATCATGCCCTCGCGTGTCGCCAGTTGCACATCGGCGGATGTGGAGTCGTTCTGGAACTCGTGGAACTTCTTTTTGTGGCCGTGGCACGGTACCTCCCACAGGGCGCGGATGGGCTCTTCCATCACGCTGGAAGCCGATGGTGCAGCGGGTGCAGCACCGTCGCCAAAGCCCGCATCCAGCGCCGCGCGGATACCCGCGCTCATGCCTTCGGCCAGCACGGCAGGCAGGTTCATGGTGCCGTTACAGCACCCAGCGGAACGCGACGGATTGATGGCCACACTTTCACGCGGCACAAACATGGTGGCGTCTTCGTCCCAGCGCAGCTTGCCGCGGGACTGGCTGAACAGGTGCACGGTGGGATTCCAGCCACCGGCCATGGCGATGATGTCACAGTCGATGCTGAAATGGCTGCCCGTAACATCCGTGCCGTCGGCGTTCAGTTCCATAACCTCGGCCCCGGTGACGGCCTTGCGCCCGCGGGTGCCGGTAATGACGGTGTTGCGATAGACCTTGACGCCCAGCGCCTCGGCCTCAAGCACCAGCGCGCCTTGTGGGTCGGGGCGCACGTCGGCCACATAAACCCGGGCTCCGGCTTTTTTCGCGTCGATGGCGGTGTAATAGCCCGTATCGTTGTTGGTGAAGACCAGAATCTCCTTGCCCGGCAGCACCCCGAAACGGTTGATATAGGTGCGCACGGCACCAGCCATCATGATACCGGGCCGGTCGTTCTCGGCGAACACCAGCGGGCGCTCGATGGCGCCGGTTGCCAGCACGACCTGTTTGGCGCGGATTTTCCAGAACCGCTGACGCACGCTGTTGCCGCCGTTGCCGGGGCCCATGTGGTCGGTGACTTTTTCCAGCGCGGTCAGCCAGTTGTAATCGTAATAGCCGGTCACGGTGGTGCGCGGCATGATGCGCACTTCCGGCATAGTCGCCAGTTCACGCAGCGTGGCCTCGATCCACTCCGCGGCCGGTATGCCGTCGATCTGGTCGTGCCCCGAACCATAAGAAGACAGCAGTGCGCCGCCCATCTGGTCCTGCTCGTCGGCCAGGATCACCCGCGCGCCGGTGCGTCCGGCGGTGAGTGCCGCAGCAAGGCCTGCCGGGCCGCCTCCGGCCACCAGCACGTCACAGTGGGTGTGCACGTTTTCGTACTTGTCCGGATCGTTTTCCAGCGGCGATACCCCCATACCAGCGGCATGGCGGATGCGTTCCTCGTACCACATCCACAGCTTGGGCGGCCACATGAAGGTCTTGTAGTAGAACCCGGCCGGAAACAGACGACCGAACAGGGAATTGACCTCGCCGATGTCATGGTTCACGGACGGCCAGCAGTTCTGACTGGCAGCCTTCAGGCCCTCATAAAGCTCGATCACCGTGGCGCGGGTATTGGGTTCCGTATGGGCGCCTTCCTCAAGCTGCACAATGGCATTGGGCTCGTCGGAACCGGCGCTGAGGAACCCGCGCGGGCGATGATACTTGAAGCTGCGCCCCACAAGTTTGACACCGTTGGCGATCAGCGCCGAGGCCAGCGTATCACCCTGATAACCGGTGTAGGACTTACCGTTGAAGGTGAAGCTGAGCGGCCTGGAACGGTCGATACGACCACCCGCGTCGAGACGATAGGCCTGATTGTTTGCAGAAACACTCATGACCGGTCTCCACTTACATCAGGGGCTGGTTCGCCGGTCTTGTAAAACGCCAGGAACTGGTCCGACACCGTGTCGCGCACCGCATTGAACCAGCGGCGACAGCCGTGGGCATGCATCCAGCGTTCATAGTGAATGCCTTTGGGGTTCTTGCGGGTGTAGATGTAATCGCCCCACTGGGCATCACTCAGATCCTGGGTTTCCAGCGGACGCTCGATATGACCTTCACCACCACAGGCAAATTCGGTCAGGTCGCGATCACCGCACCAGGGACATTTGATGACTAACATCTTTCTTTACCTTTCAAATTCTG
>JAJFID010000240.1 GCA_021775325.1 Rhodospirillales bacterium | reverse complement strand
CGGAACCTGAACCGGAGCCCGAACCGGAACCCGAACCGGAACCAGAACCAGAACCAGAACCAGAACCAGAACCTGAACCCGAACCGGAACCCGAGCCCGAACCGGAACCTGAACCGGAGCCGGAACCAGAACCAGAACCTGAACCGGAACCCGAACCGGAGCCCGAACCGGAGCCCGAACCGGAACCCGAACCCGAGCCAGAACCCGAGCCGGAGCCCGAACCGGAGCCTGAGCCAGAACCAGAACCAGAACCAGAACCAGAACCGGAGCCCGAACCAGAGCCGGAGCCAGAGCCAGAGCCAGAGCCAGAGCCAGAGCCTGAACCTGAACCTGAATCAGAAGGCGGTGAAGGTGGAGAGGGCGGCAAAGGTGGTGGTGAAGGCGGCGAAGGCGGCGACCATGACAACAAGGGCCATGGAAACAATGAAGACGGTGTTGATGACGACAACCCGGGCAAGGGCAGTGGCGGTCCCAATGCTGACAAGGAAGATGATGGTATAGACGAAGACGAAGGAGAAAGAGGCAACCAGGGTGATGATACGCCCGGCGCATCTCCATCGCAGGATTCCGAAGATGGGGGTGAAGGCGGCGAAGGCGGTAAATCCGGTGGTGAAGGCGGCGAGGGTGGCAAGTCCGGTGGTGAAGGCGGCGAGGGCGGTAAATCCGGTGGTGAAGGCGGCGAGGGCGGCAAGTCCGGTGGTGAAGGTGACAAGTCCGGCGGTGAAGGTGGTCGGGGTGGCAAAGGTGGTGGCGAAGGCGGCGAGGGCGGTAAATCCGGCGGCGAAGGTGGAGAGAGTGGCAAAGGCGGTGGAAAGTCCGGTGGTGAGGGCGGTGCCAGTGAAGGCGGTGAAGGTGGCGACCATGACAACAAGGGGCACGGCAACAATGAAGATGGAGTCGATGACGATAATCCCGGCGGCGGCGGCGGTGGTCCCAATGCCGACAAGGAAGGTGATGGCGTAGACGAGGATGAGGGTGATAAAGGTAACCAGGGCGACGATACGCCGGGTGCTGCCCCAGCCCAGGACGATGACAGTTCAGACGACGGAACGTCCACCGGTGATGACAGTAACGACATTGATATGGGTGATCTGACGAGCGCAATTAACGACGTATCAAGCGGCAGCGGTGACAGCGAGACAAATGCCGGGACCGATGACGATGACGCAAGCCATCTGGACCCGGGCGCGGTCGGAGGCAGCAACGACGACGGTGGCGACTGGATGTCAGAAGATGCCGGCAACGGCGATAGCGGTGATAGTGACGATGTGTTCGGTGGTGATGAAGAGGACACGACCGCCGATGACGGCACATCAGGCGGCGATGACATGGATGAAGCGCCCGTACCAGAAGATGCGGCACCTGACCCTGACTCGTTTGGTGGTCCGGACCAGAACATGTAAGATGGTCATGCGACAGACGAACACAGCCATAACCGCAGGGGTGAGGATTACGTGGTAACAAAACCGGATCGGAAATCGCCCCCGAGCGCCCCTGCAGATGCTGATTATCAAAAACATTTCAAGATAGACCTGCCTGCCAATCGCGCGGTTGCCACGGCGCTGCACAAGTCTCTGAAAAAGGCGCGAACGCGAGAGGGGCGCGACTCTACCCGGTCAATCGTCATGTTGTCCGGCGGCCTTGACAGTGTGGTGGTGCTTTTCAACGTCCTCGCCGAAACAAGGCAGAGGGTACATGCCCATCACATCGAGATAGACAATTATGAGGGTCGCGCCCGGGCCGAAACACTGGCCCTGAAAAAAATCATTGCCTATTGTCGTAAGAATATCAGGGACTTTGAATACACCACGTCGCGCAGCGAGTTTCATCTTGGTCTTGGCGGCGGCACCGATTTAACGCTGGCCATGTTCGAGGCCGCGCGTGTTACCAAAGCTCTGGGGGGTGCGATCGATATTGTCTATACAGGCCACGTGACATCCACATTCTGGGAGATGTCGGAAGGGGCGGCCGTTTTCAACGCAGCATTCATCAATCGGAAGTTCAAGCCGGAATGGCTCCGCCCGCTGGGCCGGGTTGCCGGAGAGTACCGGCAACGCAAAATCAATATTTACGAATCGATCCCCCACAAGCTGGCGGACATGACCTGGTCTTGCCGTGAACCGGTATCACGGGGACGTGGTTTCGTCATTTGCGGAAAATGCCGTGCCTGCAAGACCCGACAAAAGCTGGCTGACGACATTGCCGGGCGAGAACAGGTGAGCTGAACCAGCCTTCGAACCGGCATCTGCCGTCGTTTACCCGGTAATATCACGGCAGGTCCGCTTGCCATACCCGGAATAGATACAGTGCTTATCCGGCACCCAGCCGGGTGGCAGTTCAGCCGGGCTCGACGAGGGTTCCAGAAAAGCGCTGTTTGCAAGATCAGGGCAACCCTCAATACCATGCCGGTAGTATTGGCCATGATCCACATCAAGGAACCGCTCGCCCCGCTTTCGCGAACGGCCATACAACAAGTCCTTGCTATCATCCAAGACATGCGACCCCTCAACCCCGGCCTGACCGCAGCGGGCGGCAAACCCAAGCGTGTGCAAAAGTTCGTGAACTGCCGAGTTCTCCCACCAGCCGGGTTCTTCCCATGTGAACCAGTATCTGGTGCATGGCGGTGCCTTGCTGAACGTCGTCAACAGAAATAGAACCGCCGCATTGCCGGGCAGACTGGGCGGCCACGCACCGCTGGCACAGGTGCGTTTGTTCTTGCCTTCGAAGTAAACCAGATAAATTTTCCGGGGATGATTAAATCCGGCTGCATTTATGTCCTTTTCGATCTCATCACGGATATGTCCACCGAACCCTCTGTACGTTTCGGCATCCCTTGCCAACTGTAAAAACGAGATGTCGAGGTGGCCATCAGCCGTGCGGTCATACCGCAGACGCTGCCCGCCTGTCGCCTCAGCCAGCCAACTGTTGGCGACACCGAGTGATCTTTCAATGATGCCGAGAACATCCAGACGCCGATCATAGGCTCCCGCTGGCAGGGCGTAAATTACGTGGACCTGCGCATCAGTGCTCGTATCCGCGCGATCTTCATATGCCCGCTGAAGCAACTCCTCAGCCCGCAATCCGTCCGAGGCCACGAGAAGAAGAATCAGTGTCAGCCAAATCAGACGCATGTTGGATTTTCCCTTATGTGAAGAAATCCGATAAGATGAACCGTACACAAATTTGCCCGCATTTGGGAGTTGTAAGTTGAGGTCACTTTACACAAGCATTCCGTCGATCCTGGCCGCGGCTGGTTTGTTCGCTGTGTGCACCGGACCGGCCGTCGCAAACCCCGTCAGTGGACGCGTCATAGAGGTTATCGATGGGGATTCTGTGTTGGTTAATGCCCAGATACCCGGCCGTTTGGAGAATACGGTTGAGATTCGCCTTGAAGGCGTCAACGCGCCGGAGCTCGACGGCAAATGTCGCAAGGAAAAGGAACTGGCCCGCCTTGCCAAAAGATATCTCGAGGACATGATACTGGGTGCGAGGATTGATCTGAACAATTTGCGACCGCACAATCGATCATCGCGAAAAGATATGGTCGCCCGAATTGTTCTCCGTGACGGCACAGATATATCCGCGGGTCTGATCGCACTGGGCTTTGGTCACGAGTACGACGGCGGTGGCGTCAGAAGCTGGTGCAGAGGACCGGAATGAAAGTCCTGTGCTGGCAGCCGTCGTTGAAATCCGTTAGAATTGCGACTTAATCGGTTTTGATTGATTGCTTGAGCGGGGGGAACAATGGGAATTCTGGATCGGCTGGTCGCCCATCATAAAAAAAACGCTGTACGGTCTGTAAATTTCGATTTTTTCCAGGGTTGCATGGCTGCTGCGGCATTGGTCACGACAGCAGACGGAAGCGTTGATTCCCGGGAAGAAGCCATGCTTCGGACGCTTTTAGCGACCCTGTCCGAGTTCAAACTCTACAACAAACGGCACGGCCAGGAGATTTACGACGAGTTCAAAGAAGCGCTGCTGAAAGACAGGGAGGCTGGCACGATAAAGGTATCGAAAGCCATCGCCAAGGTCAGGGAGGAACGGGAGTGGGCAAATATTCTCGGGGCCACCATGCTCACCATGAGCGGTGCGGACGGCGATGTTCATGACAATGAAAAGCATGCCGTAGCGCAGGTGTTGTCCGAACTCGATCTGGATGAAGCGAGTCTTGAAGCTTTCGACGTTACCATACGCGATACGCAGTTTGACTGATAATCACCTGATATGTATTTGATAGAGCGTATTCCCTTCACCCCGAATTGGTGCGTAGAACACTCATGACAAAAATTCTGTTCGATCACATGGAATCATACGCCCGCGCCGACTCCGACACCGAACGCAAAGTCATCGAGCAAGCCGTTTGGGATCAGTTCGGTGTGGAGGGGGCAGTCTGTATTCATGATATGTCCGGGTTCTCCCGTTTGACCGAAAAACGCGGGATTGTTCATTACCTTTCCATGGTTCGGCATATGCAGATCGTGGTTCGCCCCATTATTGAGCGCTACGACGGCAAGGTCGTAAAGTACGAGGCGGACAACTGCTTTGCGTTTTTCGACGATGCACTCAAGGCCATACAGTCATCGATAGCCGTCAACATTGCGTTTGATGCCATGAACCTGATGACCCAGGACGACTTGAACATCTATATATCAACGGGTATCGACTGGGGTCAGATTTTGCTGACCGACGGAACCGACTATTTTGGCAAAGCGGTCAACACGGCGAGCAAGCTGGGCGAGGATATCGGCAAGGGTGGTGATATCCTGGTAAGCCAAACGACAATGGACAGAATATCTGACGGTGCGGGCATTCGATCTGAAGAATTTCACGCCGAAATTTCGGGCGTGTCTATTGATGCGCGCAAGATTGCGTACTGATCAGAATCCAGTGCCGCATGCTGAGTGTGCGGTCTTCTGATTGCAGATGGGCCAGTTGTACCAGGCTATTTGACAACGAGTGAGGGAACAAAAATGAGTAGTGACGACGACGATATTATCGCTGACCCCCTTACCATTCTGGCCCGTGCACTGGCCTATGTTATTGATGCGGACAGTCAGACCACATTCGAGGAAAAGGCCAAGATCATAACGGTCTTTGGCAAGCATGTGTCGAAAGGCGATATCTCGCCAAAAGCACTACGCGATGTTACAGACAATGCCTTTTCTTATGCCCATCGCGTTGATATCGACAAGTTTGTGGATGACGTCAAAGACAAACTGACGCCGGCCCAGAAGGCGGCCATTGTGATCAATGTGTACGATGCCATGCTGGTGGACGGTCAGGTTGTTACAGGTGAGCGGGCTATTCTTCATAAGCTTGTGGGCGCGTTTGATATCAGTATTTCGACCCTGCGCGGTATTCGCGAAGTGCTGACACTGAAGAATGATACCGGATTGTTCATGGACTCAAACCACATGTACAACGAACCCTCGTATAGCCTTGAGTTGCAACTGGTGGGCGCTTTTGAATCAGACAAGGCGCCTGTGCTCAAATACGATGCGCCGTCTTCAGAGGGTTCAAGCTAGAATCAGAAACTCTGGCGTATGGAAGAACGTGTAAATCCGTGCCGCAGTTTCAGGAATGAGCGATGTAGTTGGTGATAAAGGCCTTTAGCCTCGGCTGCGTCGGAAATTTTGCGGCCAGCATACCATTTTTGACCCGGACAACATTGGCGAAACCTTCGACACTGGCTTCTTCATTATTCAGGGATCCATTGAAGCGGAACTCAAAATACTGATTGCCGTGTAAATTTCCATCATATCCGGACACGGCAAATCCACCAAGGCTGATGTCCAGGGCCGGATACGATGGTCCGTCACCGCCGGCTTCCCAGATAATCGATATGGTTTCGCCATGGCATTCCACACGGTCATGCGCCCGTTCTGGTTGCTTTTTTTTCTTGTCATCGCCACCGGATTTTTTGAACCAGGCCATGGTGCAGTATAAACCTAATAGTTAATGGGCGTACCAGTTGACAGATTGGCATATTTGCCAGCCAGACGGTAGTGGATATTCGTATTCAATCCGTTAACGCTCCCGTAACGCCAGACTAGCCGAACCGAGATATGGTTCCAGCAAATAGTCCATAACGGTTCTTGTCCCGGTCATAATGCTGGATTGTATCTGCATGCCGGGGTAGAGGCGATACTCCAGTTCGCCACGCTGAAAAAAGTCCTGTTCGGGGCTGATGCGTACCTTGTAGAACGCCTGTCCCTCCTGTGAGATGATGGTATCAGGGCTGACGGCATCCACTATTCCTTCGATGGTGCCATACCGCGCTGCTTCTGCGGACGCCAGTTGTAACTGTGCGGTCTGGCCCATACGGATGTAGCCAATATCCTGGGGTGGTAGTCGGGCTTCCACAACCAGGCGGTCGTCACCGGGCACAATGTCGATTACGGTCGCGCCGGGCTGGATAACACCGCCTTGTGTGACAATATAGAGTGTCTTGACGATCCCATCGACCGGCGCACGCAGCACGGTCCGCCTCAGACTGTCCTCAAATTTCCTCAATCTTTCCGATAACTCGCGTTCGGTACGGCGCGCGTCACTCAGTTCCTTGCGGGCTTCTTCCTCGAACCCTTCCTTGATTGCTGTGAGTTGGGCATTGGCGGCGTTCAGAGCAGCCATCGCCCGGGGCAGGAAGGCCTTGTCTTCGTCGCGCCGGCCTTTCAAGTCAGCTTCTTCGCGCAACAGATTCAGATGGGTCATGCGATTGGATAGCCCCAGTTCCATCTGCTTCGCGATGATTTCGATCTGTTCTTCAAGAAGCTGAATACTCCTGTTCGCATTTTTCAAACGTACCTTGACTTCGTTGATTTCCAGTTGGCGCTGGGAAACCAACTGGACCTGACCATCGATCTGACTGCGCAATCGATTGTTCCGGGTATTGAACAGGGCAATGGCTTCGGACACCAGTTCCGGTTCGGCCTCAGTCAGTTCGGTCGGAAATGGTATTTCCGCCGTTGCCGTGATTTCTGCATTGAGCCGGTGGATGGTAATCTCCAGCGCCCGCATGCGTACTTTAAGTTCCGCCACATCTGCTGCAATATTGGTGGATTCAAGCCTGATCAGCGGTTGGTTTCGTTCAACGCGCTCGCCTTCATGCACCAGTATTTCGCGCACAATACCGCCTTCAAGATGCTGAATGGATTTGACCTGGCTTGCGGGCACCACTTCACCGGTCGCCAGGCTGACGACATCCAGTTCACCGACAGTGGCCCAGGTAAAGAAGCTCACAACCGTGGCAATACAGCACAACAGGAACAGATGTGTTCCTGCCTGTTCACCCAATCGGTCCCGAAGGAAGCGTAAAACAGGGTTCATACCGACACTTCCCTGTTTTCTGTCTTGCTGCGGGGTGGTGTGGCCGTCATGGAAAGCAGTTGAGGTGTCGGCTTTCTGTTCATATCAAGCACGATGCGTGATCCCTTGAGGATTACCGGATCAGTGGTTGCGACAACAATTGTGGCTCCTTGTTGAGCCAGGTCTTTCAGGCATTCATAGACCGCCGCACAACCTTCTCTGTCCAGGCCTTCAGTTGGTTCATCAAACAATACAAGCCTGCCGCCTGTGGCGAGGGCGCGGGCGAGCGCCAGCCGGCGTCTGTGCCCCACGGCCAGTGTCTTGCCATTGTTCGTAATCGGCGTCTCAAGGCCGTGCTGGCTTTCATCGATGAACGTTCCAAGCCCGGCGCGTCGTATGGTCGCGTCTATACCGTCGTCGGACTGATCAGCGTTGGCGGCCAGAAAGTTGCCTTTGACGGTGTCATTGAGAAACGTCGGCTCCTGCGGCAGGTAAGCTAACTGTTTTCGCCACCACACACTGTCCATCTGCTGGACGTCGACGCCGTCGCCGAAGACCTGTCCGCGGATAGGGTCTATCAGGCCTGCGATCAGGCGCATCAGGGTGGTTTTGCCGGCTCCATTGTCACCTTGCAATACGAGTACCGAGCCCGGCGGCAGGGTAAATGACAGTGATTCGAACAGCGGTGTGGCCTGTCCGGCGTAGGCGAATGTCACATCGCGAAGTTCCAGACCGCCCGTATACTCGTTAAGGACCGTTCCATCGCTGCTTTCCTGTGGCAGGTCCGTCAAACCTTTCAGATCCAGCAAAGCCTGGCGCGCGCGTGCAAATGCGCGGGTCAACTGGGCCAGACGCATGATCGGGCCAAGCCCGCGCGTTGCCATGATGTTGGCGCCGATCATGGTGCCGACTTCCAGTTCACCCATAACCACGAGAATGGCACCGACACAGATGATGGCCACACCCATCAGTGCCTGAAGACTTTGCGTCATGGTCTGGGTCATGCCCTGACGGCGCTCAATGGTTTGGCGAATTGACTGAGCCAGCGACACATGTTTGTGCCAGGCCGCCATTATCGCCGACTGACCACCAAACACACGTACTGTATCGGCTGCTCGATCAGCCGTTTCGACAAAAGAGCCTCGGGCTGCCGAGGCTGTCGCCTGTTCGCGGGTCGGGTTTTGCATCAGGCGCTGGGAAAACAGCGTAAACAGAAAAGAGCCGACAATAAACGCTGCCGCGACCATGCCGAGGATGGGACTCAACAGGGAAAGCGCGACCACAAACAGCAGAGCAAAGGGCACATCAAGGATGGCCCCCACATTTGACGCGCTGTAGGCGTGCTCAATGGCTTCGACGCCCCGCATGATTTCCTGACGTGCCTCGGCGGGTATGCGTTCCAGCGCACTGACCTTGGATGAAACAAGAATGCCGAAAACGCCAATTGCCCGGTCTTTGTCGCGGTCGCCAATAGCGGATGCGGCTAACAGCAAACGGGCCTGCCGAAATCCCATTTCCAGAGCGATGGCGATGATCACGCCAACCGTCAGTGTCGCCAATGTGGAATCGATACCGTAGGTCACATACCGATTGAGGACTTGAATGACAAACAGCGGTGATGCCAGTGCGAGCAGATTGGCGAACAACGATGCAACCAGCAATTCGGTTGCGACGAGGGGTTTGGATGTCAAACGGCTCAAAAGTTCATTCATAGGCAATCGTACAATTCATTAACACGCGGATATCTTGTCGTCTAACTCCCGCCAAAGGCACCGCTTACCAGATTATCCATGGGCACGATCTCGGGCGAGGCTTCGTCCAGTTCGGTTGTTCCGTCCAGGGAATTCATTGCAGTTGTCGGTTGTTGCTGAGCCTCAGGGAAGACGGACAGGTTCAGATCACCAATCGCTTTTAACAGTTTATAAGCGGCAACCAGCACATCAGAATGTGCAGACTCGGCATCGCTTTGTGCATTGATCAGGTTTGTTTCGTTGGACAACACATCAATCAACGTACGTTGGCCAAGCTTTCGTTCTTCACGCGCCAGGGCCAGAAAATCCCGGGTGATGCCAGCCTGAACTTCCAGTGAGTCTGCTGTGTCCTGGGCAGTTGTCAGTTCCTGCCAGGCATTTCGTACTTCTTCTTCGACGGTACGCACCGTGTCGGCAACAACTCTGGCTTTTGAAACCACATTGCTCTGTGCTGCATTCAGGGTGTTGACGGCTGTCATGCCCAAGTTGATGGGAATGCTCAATTCAATCTTGGCCAGAAACTCCCGTTTAAAATGGTCGACGCCGCTGACATTCTGTTTCCATTTACGCTCAACCGTGCCTTCAACGCTGGGAAAGAACTCGGAACCAAATGTCTCATGGACCTCGACCCGGGCAATCTCTTCATTGATCCGCTCGCGCTTGAGGCTGGTATTGTATGCCAGCGCTTTATCTACGGCTTCCTGCAAGCTGTTGGGCAAACGCCCAGCCGGGAACATCACGGGCTCGAGGTTTTCTGTATTGGGATCTTTGTTGAATACAGCATAAAACCGGTTGCTGGCGGTCAGCAGTGCACCATTGGACTGAATGAGCCGTGCATTGGCACCGGCCAACTGAGCCTTCGCCTGTAGCACATCTGTCGACAGACCGGTCCCGGACTCGACAAGCGCTTCCTCCAGAGAGGTCTGCTCAAGAATATTGTTTTTTGATCGCACATTGAAATCTGCTATGCGGCTGGAGCGGAGCAGGTTCACATATGCCTCGACCGATTCCAGGATCAGGTCTTCGCGAGAAACGGCCAATTCCAGCTCAGCCAGTTCGAGTTCCAACCGTGATTTTTCAACGGCTGCATCCGTGGAGCCGAAATCCCACAGTAACTGGGTCAGGGAGAGATCAAATTCGCGGAATGGTAGACTGGTTGACCCACTGCCGGGGGTTACGATGTGCTCATACCCGTAGTTGGCTGTGGGCTCAAGCACAGGAAACCATTCGCCCAGGGTTTCCCGTGCCGTATTGCGGGCGGCACGAACGTCCGCCTCCTTACCGATTATCTTGTCATGGGTCGCGACTGTTTCGAGGAGCAGGCTGGACAGGTTTTCTGCCGCAACCGGACGCGCACCAGACAGCGAACCGGCAAGAATGCCGACCACAGAAGCGGTAATGAGTACCGAGTTACGCACGATTATCTCTGCCCATTTGTCATGACAAATCGACCGCACATGACCCAGTCCATGGACGGCGAAGTCAAAAAAATCACGGGTATCCATCTTCCCTGGATTACCGTGTTATTATTGGGGGTATCCTACCACCCGCTATTTCTACCGCGCAAGCATGACAATGCATCCAAGCCTTCAATAGTGAAGAGTAAGCCATTAAGACAGAATGGTTTTTTCCCTGAAGCCGGTAGTAGTCAGCGGTTCGGACGAATTCGCCAAAACGTCATTTTTTGTACAGATATCTGTTTATCGGGGCATGAAATGGTCTAGACTGACAAATAACAATCAAAGGTCAGGTCGAGACGACAACCTGGCGAATAAATAACAGTGTTCTTGTGTAAACTGAAACATGCCTGAATCGCAACGCTCGGGAAAATTTTCGGTTTTCGAACAGGGGGTTGTGGGTGATTAGCGTTATTCGGGAGAAGTTTTCGGAGCTGGGCAAACGCGAGAAGTTCCTGGCCATTCTGGGTTTGATTGCCGTCCTCGGCGTTCTTCTATCCATCGCCACGAAAGTTTCACTGCTTCATGAAGATGAGGACAGTCTCTACAGAATTGCCGTTGTTGGACCGGGTAGTGACCAGGAGCCCGGCATCGGTAGGTCAATCCGCCAGGGTGTGGAGTATTACGCGGAAATCATCAATGGGACCGGCGGTATCGGCGGCACCAGTGTCGCCATTGATTATTACCAGGACAACAACGATCCGGACACAGCCCGCGAAATCGCAAAAGCAATTTCTGCTGATACCAGAAATCGCGCAGTCGTTGGTCACTGGTCCAGTGCGGCAGCGATTGCGGCGGGTGAAATCTACAAAGCCAGTGGCATTCCGCTGATAACGTCGGCATCGCTGAATCCTGAAACCATCGAAGCTAATCAATGGTTGTTTTCCATTTTGTACAACAATCGGAAACAGGCGAGGTTCCTGGCCAACTACGGACGCAACGTGCTGGGTCAGAAGCTGATCTCGGTAATTTACAGTTCCACTGACGAAGGGAAATCCCTGGAGGAAGACTTTGCCG
>JAJFID010000239.1 GCA_021775325.1 Rhodospirillales bacterium | reverse complement strand
TTTATGCAAACCATGCCTGCGTTCGTTTATCTGATACCCATCATCGCCTTTTTTGGCACCGGTAAACCGCCTGGCGTTCTGGCGACGATAATTTTTGCCATGCCGCCGGTGATCCGCCTGACCGCCCTTGGTATGCGAGGGGTTCCGGAAACCACCAAGGAAGCTGCTGTCGCCTTTGGGTGTTCCAAATGGCAACTCCTCATGAATGTGGAGTTCCCGCTGGCCATGCCGTCAATCATGACTGGTATCAATCAGACGATTTTGATGAGTCTTTCCATGGTTGTGATTGCATCGCTGATTGGTGCAGAAGGCCTCGGCGCTCTTATCCTGGAAGCATTGCAATATGCGGCCAAGGGCCAGGGATTACTCGGGGGCCTTGCTATTCTGTTCTGCGCCATGGTCATTGATCGTATCGCACAGGGCATGTACCGAAGAAAGGTCGGTGGGTAACAACCATTGATGTAGATGCCCCGCGTCGATACTTCAGGAGTTAGCTATGATTGAACGTATTCTTACTGCCGTCGATGGATCTGACGCTTCACGGCGGGCGCTCGCCATGGCTGCGGATATGGCGCAGAAATATGATGCCGAACTCGTTATCGTGTACGTAATACGAGATATGCAGATCCCCGACGGCGTGCGAAAAATGGCTGATGTAGAACTGTTTCAGGATACACGTTTGACTGCCATGCAAATGATTGGGCAGCAGGTCCTGGACGAGTGCGTGAGTTTCGTAAAACCCATTGGTATCACGAAAATCAAAACCGAGGTCAAACCCGGTGATCCTGCCGGAGTCATTCTTAGGATCGCGGACGAAGAGAATATTGACATCATCGTCATGGGTTCACGTGGCCTTGGGAATCTCGAAGGCATGCTGATGGGTAGTGTCTCTCGCAAGGTTACGAACCTGTCCAAGATCGCCTGCCTGACCGTGAAGTAAATCGTCGACGCCGCTCGCAGACAGTGGACCTTATCGTTCGGGTTTTTGACCGCCAATCAGCGCCGTAATTTCGTTCGCCGCATGGCGTACCTTTGGTCCTATTTCTGCGATCTCACCGTCAGGGAATCGAACGGTTGGCCCTGAGACTGATACGCCTGCAATTGCTTCACCATAGGCGTTGAAAATAGGTGAAGCGACGCAACGCATACCAAAATGCCGCTCCTCATCATCGAAAGCCCAACCCCGTTCTCTCGTCTCTTCCAGGTCTGTAAACAGGGCGGTGGGTGATGTGATTGTCTTCGGTG
The DNA here is from genome assembly GCA_021775325.1 of Rhodospirillales bacterium. Taxonomy (GTDB): domain Bacteria; phylum Pseudomonadota; class Alphaproteobacteria; order Rhodospirillales; family Casp-alpha2; genus JABJGO01. Next base: position 15,374 of record JAJFID010000239.1, on the reverse strand, counting down.
TAAACTCCGGAAGGCCATTTTTCTGCATTAGTTGTTCAACGTCATCAGTAGCGAACTCCGCCAGCAATGCTTTCCCGATCCCGGATGCGTGCATGTGACCTCGCGTTCCCGGGGGATAAAAGGCGCGAATGGGATTACTGGTTTCCACCTGACTCATGAATACAACAAACCCATTGTCTGCAATCGCCAGGTTGGCCGTCTCGCCTGTTTCTTCCATCAGGCGTCGCAACGTATCGCGACCAGCTTCGGCAAGATTAAGCCGATGCGTGAAAGAGCTTCCAATTCTGAAAGTTTCGACGCCAACTGCCCACGTCTGATCCGTTTCAATGAACTCGACGATCCCATGCTTTTGCATTGTTACCAACATACGGTGTGCCGAAGATGCAGGCATGCCCACCATCAATGCAATTTCAGTCAATGTGACTGTTCCTTCCCGGGCCAATGCAGCCAGAAGAACGAGGCCACGGTCAAGAGCCTGTACAGTTGCCCCTTTGGAATCGAGTGATTGAGTTCGGGGGCGTCCGCGCGATCGTTTTTGAGTCGGTGGTTCCATGAGTCCTCGCTTTCGGGTCGGTCCAAAGTGAATTTGCCATCACATTCACTACAAAATAATATTCCAAAAATATTCACATATGAACGGTGGAATATTATTAACATAACGATATCAATGAGTTGATTATTTTATTTAGAAAATGGAATATTTTTCAGAAAAATTGCACGGTATGTTTTTATCAGTATGGTAGAGGCAGGTCGAGACCAACGGAGATTACGTCATGTCGAACCAAAATCCTGTTTTCATACCGGGGCCAACAAATATTCCGGATCAACTGCGTCATGCGATGAACGCGCAAACGTCCGATCACAGGGCACCGGATTTTGTTGAGCTTCTGTCTCCGGTGCTTGAGGACCTGAAACGCGTCTTTAAGACCGAGACGGGACAGGCGATCACTTTTCCATCCAGCGGTACTGGTGGATGGGAAGCCGCTATCACAAACACGCTTTCACCCGGCGACAAAGTTCTTGTGGCCCGATATGGCATGTTTTCGCATCGCTGGATTGATCTTTGCCAACGGCACTATCTCGATGTTGAAATTATTGACTGCGAGTGGGGGACAGGCGCGCCTGCCAGTCGGTTCGGCGAGCGTCTGGCTGATGATCGTGCACACGAGATCAAGGCTGTGCTGGTTACGCATAACGAAACGGCAACGGGTGTGCGTAGCGACATCGGCGCGGTTCGTCGTGCAATGGATGCCAGTTCCCATCCGGCCATGCTCTACGTTGATTGTGTCAGCTCTCTCGCGTCAATGGATTTTCGCATGGACGACTGGGGTGTGGACTTGGCCGTTTCAGGTTCACAAAAGGGTTTTATGTTGATGACAGGAATGGCAATCATCGGCGTCAGTCAGAAGGCAATCGCCGCCAGTCAGACGGCTAAATGTCCCCGGTGTTTCTTTGATTTCAGGGATATGGTCGGGGCAAACCAGAAGGGTGGTTTTCCATACACGCCGCCGCTTCAGTTGTTTTACGGACTTCGCGAAAGTCTCAGCATGCTGTTCGAGGAAGGCTTGGACAACGTGTTCGCACGTCATTTCCGCATAGCACAGGGGGTGCGCGAGGCTGTGAATGCATGGGGACTGCAGTTGTGTGCGAAAACGCCGGATCTGTACTCTGATACGGTTAGCGCCATTTACGTCCCGGAAGGTTTCAATAGTGATGCTCTCGTCAATCACGCATTTGAAGCTTATAAAGTATCCTACGGTGTTGGTCTTGGTGAAATGGCGGGGAAAGCCTTTCGTATTGGTCACCTGGGCATGCTCACCGATGTTATGGCTCTCTCTGGCATAGCGACTATTGAAATGGCCATGAAGGACCAGGGCTTTCCGGTCGAACTGGGTACCGGCGTTGTAGCAGCGCAGGAGTTTTACCGCGGTACAGCAGTAGCCAGCAATCGAAGGGCTGCATGAGGGCGTTATGAATCTGGTCGACGACATGTATATTCCGACATTTGATGATGTCATCATCGCTCATGAGCGTATTCAGCCGTACATCCACAAAACACCGGTTTTAACCTCGAGCTACCTCAATGAACTGACAGGGGCAACGCTGTTCTTCAAGTGCGAGAACTTTCAAAAAGCGGGCGCATTCAAGGCGCGTGGTGCTTCCAATGCCGTATTTGGTCTTGATGAAAATACTTCGTCAAAAGGCGTCGCCACGCATTCCTCCGGCAACCATGCACTGTCACTGAGTTATGCCGCTGGTCAACGTGGTATTCCCGTTACGGTCGTGATGCCACGTACCGCACCCGAAGCAAAAAAAGCTGCGGTGCGCGGATACGGTGGCACGGTCATTGAGTGTGAACCGAGTATGTCGTCACGTGAGTCGGTCTTTGCCGAAGTTGTTGCTGATACAGGTGCGGATTTTGTTCATCCCTACAATGATCCTCGCGTTATTGCGGGGCAGGCTACATGCTCGAGAGAACTGCTCGAAGAAGTTGGGGCTCTGGATGCTGTCGTTGCACCTATTGGCGGCGGCGGCATGATTTCCGGAACGTGCCTGACGTTATCCAATACAGCGCCTACGATAAAAATTTATGCCGCAGAACCCAAGAATGCCGATGACGCATACCGGTCCTTTAAGGCGGGGCATATTATTGCCGATGACGCACCGCAAACCGTCGCGGATGGTCTGAAGGTTCCATTGAAAGATCTGACATGGCATTTTGTTTCAAACCATGTGGAAGATATTCTTCTGGCAGAAGAGCAGGAAATCATCGATGCCATGTATCTTATATGGCAACGCATGAAAATCGTTGTTGAACCCAGCAGTGCAGTGCCCCTGGCAACGATCCTCAAGAACAAGGAAGTCTTCGCCGGCAGGCGTGTCGGTGTGATCATTACCGGGGGAAATGTCGATCTCGACAGACTACCCTGGCTCAATACGTGATATTAGGGAGAAGTTCCATGAATGCAGTAACAAAGCTCTCCGATTTCGAAGTCGGTTATAACATCCCAGCCGCCATAGGCATGGCTGAGGGAGATATCCAGACGCCGTGTCTGGTCGTCGACCTGGATGCGCTCGAGTACAATATCAAGAAGATGGGGCAGTTTGCCAAAGACATGGGCGTGCGCCACCGGGTGCACGGCAAAATGCATAAATCAGTTGATGTGGCATTGCTGCAGGAAAAGCTGGGCGGCTCCTGTGGCGTCTGTTGCCAGAAAGTCAGTGAGGCCGAAGCCTTTGCGCGGGGTGGCATCAAGGACGTGTTGGTTTCGAATCAGGTACGTGACCCCGCCAAGATTGATCGTCTCGCCCGCATACCCAACCATGGTGCGCGGACAATTTGTTGCGTTGACGATATTGATAACATCGCGGATCTTTCTGCTGCGGCCCAGAAGCACGGAACGACAATTGAGTGCCTGGTGGAAATCGATTGTGGGGCGGGTCGATGTGGCGTGGTGACAACGGATGCCGTGGTCGAGATCGCCAAGGCTATTGATGGAGCTTCCAATCTTAAGTTTGGTGGCATACAGGCCTATCAGGGTGCTATGCAGCATATGGACAACTACGAGGATCGCCGGGGTAAGATTGACATTGCGATAGCCATGGTAAGGGACGCTGTTGATGCACTAAATGCCGAGGGACTGACGTGCGACATCATTGGTGGTGGCGGCACCGGCAGTTATTACTTCGAAGGGAATTCAGGCGTTTTCAATGAACTGCAATGCGGTTCCTACGCCTTCATGGATGCCGATTATGGTCGTATCCTGGACAAGGACGGCAACCGTATTGATGAGGGTGAATGGAAAAACTCATTGTTCATTCTTACCTCCGTCATGAGCCATGCCAAGGCCGACAAAGCTATATGCGATGCAGGGCTGAAGGCGCAAAGCGTCGATTCCGGCCTGCCGGTAATCTTCGGTCGCAATGATGTGGAATACGTCAAGTGCTCCGACGAGCATGGCGTGATCGCCGATCCTGACGGCGTGCTCAAGATCAACGACAAGCTGAAGCTCGTCCCCGGTCACTGCGATCCGACCTGTAATGTGCATGACTGGTATGTGGGTGTCAGGAACGGTACGGTCGAGACGATCTGGCCGGTCACGGCACGCGGTTTGGCTTACTAAGGGAGAATGTGATGCTGATTGTTACCGAGGAAACGTGTAAGGACGTTGTTGGCCGGGAGGATGCCTTTAAAGCTGTCGAGTCCGTCTTTGCGGCTATGGCAAAGGGCGACGCTTACAACTTCCCCGTTGTCCGCGAGGCAATTGGCTATGCGGATGCATTGTATGGATTTAAATCCGGGTTCGACAGAGCCGGCCTGGCCCTTGGCGTAAAGTCAGGCGGTTACTGGCCGGGCAATATGGAAAAGGGGCTGACCAATCACCAATCCACCGTCTTCCTTTTTGATCCTGATACCGGACAACTCGACGCCTTGGTCGGCGGTAACTATTTGACGGCCATGCGGACCGCAGCGGCCAGTTCAGTTTCCATTGCCCACCTCGCCCGTAAGGATTCGAAAGTCCTGGGGATGGTCGGGGCCGGCCATCAGGCGGGCTTTCAGCTTCGTGCCGCAGCAGAACAACGTAATTTCGAGAAAGTCGTTGCCTGGAATTTTCATCCCCAGATGTTACCGGGACTGGGCGAGGTCGCTGAACAGATCGGATTGCCCTTCGAGGCCGTGACACGAGAGCAACTCGGTGCGGAAGCCGATGTGATTATCTCCATTACGTCTGCTCACGAGCCACTGATGATGAAGGACTGGGTGAAGGCCGGTACGCACATCGCCTGCATGGGAACCGACACCAAGGGGAAACAGGAAACGGACCCGGCCTTGATTGCCGCTTCTACCGTGTTTACGGACGAGATTGCCCAGTCCATTTCAATCGGGGAAACACAGCACGCCATTGCGGCGGGCCTGATTACGGAAGACGCCATTACAACCATCGGCGATGTTATTAACGGCACCCATCCAGGGCGGGCTTCCGACGATGAGACCACCCTGTTTGATGGAACGGGTGTTGGCCTGCAGGATATTGCGATTGCCTTGGCCGCGGTAAAATTGGCGACGGAGCAGGGTAGCGCGAAAGAGATTGAGCTTTAACCGGCAGCTATTCCTTCGATCCGCTGCACCAGATCTGGTTTGACGGAGATTCCCGTTCGGTCGTTCTCAGTCCGGTTTGCGTGTCGACGTGCGCCGGGTAAACGGGCGTCTGGCTGATCCGTGATCGCGGAGGCTAGCCGTGCCAACTGATCCGAAAAATTTCCACCTGATGTGGCGGACGGATCCACCGCAATGAAGAACTGACCTGTTTTGGGTGGCCCACCTTGGGTGCCACTAAACGGCGCTGCATCAATGCCGAGTGTTGCGCCACTTAACATGGCAGCAAATATCTCAACCATCAGGCCGGACCCTACGCCCTTTTGACCGCCTGCAGGTGCCATGGAGCCCTTGAGTGCAATTGCCGGATCTGTCGTTGATTCGCCGTCTGGCCCCAATGCCCAACCATGAGGTATATCTTCACCTTCACGAGCGCGTTTCATCACCTCGGACTTGGCGATAACACTTGCGCTCTGGTCGATCAGGATTTCCACACCGTGCTCTCCTGGTACGGCCAGTGAAAAAGGGTTTGTGCCGATGACGGGTCTGTTTCCACCAATGGGTGCGATAGATGCGGGCGAGTTTGTAAATCCCAATGCAACCAGGCCCTGATCTGCCAAGCGTTCCGTATGGTAACCCAGAACGCCACAGTTATAGGAATTCCTGATTGCCAGTACGGCGACACCATTCTCCTTCGCGGCGGGTACGAGTTCACCAAACCCCTTGTCGATGGCGGGGTGGGCAAATCCGGTCATAGCGTCGACCACTATGGTGGCAGGGCGAGGGCGTTCAACAAGCTGGCTTGCATTACCGTCCACCTTCCCGCATTGAACGTGCTCGCAGTAAATTGGCACATAGAGGAGTCCATGGCTGGAAATGCCGTCCCGTTCGGCGGCGGCAGTAGACGCCGCGACTGACCTGGCGTTCTGTGAAGAGGCACCAGAGGCGACCAGCGCCCGAAAGGCCAGATCCGCTATCTCTTCTGTCGTCATTCTCGTTACGTCATTCATTTTTCTGTTCCATAGTATCAGTTAACCGTCATCGGCAGGGGGCCTAGTCTCGATCAGTGGTCCCGGCTCCCGCGCCCGCACGTGAAAGCTCCGTGGCGGGCACGTATGTGCGATATGCAAATTCCTCGAGTGCTCGCCAGGTTGTTGGATCGACCGGACGTGATAACGGCTGGAAGAGACTGGTTCTATCGTCGTCGGTGCTCATATCTTCAGATTTCGAAATTGTGACCCCGTCAACATCCGCGATAAGCAGATCGTCTCCTCCGCCTTCAATAGTGATGCGATCTCTCTCGCAGACCATGGATACGCCGTGCCACTTCACCCGGACGGGATCGCGTGTTTGCATGGCGACAATTCCCGCAGAAAAAGCCGTGAGCAAAGGATAGGATGTGCGGCCCAACTCAATCGTTTTGCCCTCGTCAATCTGACGCCCACGGTCACAAATTGCAGCACCGGCGATGACCGGACACAAAGCCCCCGATTCTGCCTCCCAGACTCCATCCGTCTTTAATGGCCTGAGTGTCGCGTACGCAGCTCCATCATTCTGGCGCAGTAACGCCGCGAGAGCATCCGGACCCGGCAATCCAAAACTGAATAGCCAACGTGCGGCCTTTCCCGCTTCTTCTGCCAGCCCCCAATGAAACCCGGCACCACGTGCAGCCTTTTTCGACAGTGACTCGACCTCTGCCAGAGAATATCGGTCGGCAATCGTGCCTGGCTGCGTGCCCTGCATGGTGGGGTCATTCGCGATGAATTCACTGTTTTCGGTCATGATGTCTGTTCTTCCAAAGGTGGATAACACCAGTCTTCCCCAGCCATACTTTCCAGTTCATTGGGATAGGGTGCGCCCTGAAACATGCAAATTCGGACCCATCGGTCAGAACGCGGATCGAACCGGGTGGCACCAAAGAACGAAAGTTTGCACCGCAGAATGTCAATCGGCAGCATCTCGGCAGAAATCAGATTGTCTCGTATTTCTGCGTAAGGGTAGGTTGCAACAGTCTGAATTCGTCGGGCTAAATGACGGTATTCAGGGCACTCCAGCAGGAAGTCCGCTAATGGACAATCGTCATCATATCCGCCCAGCGTTTTGTGTAGTAGAGAAGCGTTTACGCTGATGTCATAGGGTTGCTCGTATTCAGCGCCGGGTTCATCAAACCGTTCGCCAAGACGGGGCTCGAGTTTTTCCTGAGACACATACCAGAACCGTGATTGGTTATCGCGGCGGTCAAGATCAAGGCCCAGGGTCCATCCGTAGTTATCTTCAATCAACTGACGAAACGCACTGACGGGCATGCTGCCATCAATTGGAAATGCTGAAAGCTCATCCGCATCCATGTACTGTGCCAGCTCGTCAATAATCTCCTCATAGGGCTCCATCATCAGAGAGACGAGTTGCTCCTGACCTTCCAAAGACAGATTCTGCTCCGCCCACTGGTACAAAGAGTCCCAAGGGTAGGGCGCAGACAGGCCGTCAGCGTTGACGTGGGAAGTCAATCTGTTCAAATCGTTCTGCAATGCTGATATTTTCTCGATCTGGATTTCATGGGCAGAGTTCCAGTTATCAACATTGATAACAGCCCGTGCCAGATAGTCGGTAAACTGTTCGACTTCAGTAGAAGAGGGGGTCTCGACCGACCGGACTCTTGCAAGTGCTTCCTCGCGCGCGCTGATCCAGTTGTTCAACAAAACCGGATGGTTCATCAGAAAGGGCGCCATCCCAAGTCCCGTCGAATTGCCGACGCCAAACCTTCGCCGCAAGGTCGGCTCAATTACGGTTGCGTGATCGCCTCCTTTGACCCGGGCCATATGCTCCACAAGATCAAGTGTAAATGCCCGCGTCAGAAACACCGACAGCATTTCGGCCTGAAATGGTCCGCACATCATTTCCCGATCAGCGATCAATGTACGGTCGGCAGCGCCAAATTTTCCAGAACCATAAACCGCAGTCGTTCGCATCAGATAACCGACGGATTCAACGGTTTCCGCATCAGGTTGCTTGCCCATCGCGAGATGATCAATGACATGATCCCACAACCGGACGGAACGATTGGCTCTGGATAGTGACAGTTCTTTGTCACTGACCCGACCGGCCTCCTGTTTAGGTACATTGGCCTGAAGTCGATCGAGATCACCGATGTCCGGTTCCCCATCGAACAGGCAGAATGTTGCATCCCATGCCGTAGCAATGACGCGATCAGATCGGGATTCGGGCGGCAGATCATGGGCGAAGGCGACAAGGCAGTAGGTTTTGCGTGGGCCGCGGGCCCTGTACACGGCGCGACCGACGCCCGTTTCATCGATTTCCCAGGTGGGGCAGTCAAACTGCCAGGATTCCCGTTTCAATCGCCGCAACAGTACGCGCATGAACGAGAGGCGGCTTTGGTGGAATGATCCCAATCGTGAAAGCCGCATGACCGTGTTCGGGTCGCGTTTCGCTACTTTTGTTGTTGGTTCGGCAGCCAGGATCAACACAGGTCTCCAAGTAGGTCAGAAATCGTTTGGCAGGATCAGATCACTTATCACCTGCGTCACTGATAGGGTCAAAATTCGTATCATAAAAACGCAGCCAGTTGCCGCCCATGACCCCGGATACTTCGGCTTCACTCAATCCTGTCGCACGCAACCCATTTTCGATGTTGCCGAAATCACGATTATCCCGGAACCATGACGGCATATCCGGGAAACCGGCATTGCTCTTTGATCCTTCACCGTAGTCGATTTCTTTTGTCCATCGACCAACGCGCATCCACTCGACCTCGCTATCAGGATGGCCCTGGCACAAGTCTGTTCCAATTCCGATATTCTCAGGCCCCATCAATTCAGCAGTGCGCGCGATCATTTCGCAAAAGCTCTCCAGCGTGCATGCGGACTTGTCCTTCAGGTGATGGGGATAGGCCGAGAATCCCAGCATGCCACCGGATTGTCCCAATGCGCGAAGAACATCATCTGACTTGTTTCGTAGCGCCGGGTGCCAGAACGCAGGATTCGCGTGGGTAATGGCTATTGGCCGTTCTGAAATTTCCATGGCCTCAAGCGTAGAACGTTGCGCGGAGTGCGACATATCAATGACGAGACCGACCCGGTTCATTTCGGCGATAATCTGTTTACCCATTCGGGTAATGCCTGGATCTTCCGCTTCATAACAACCAGTCGCAAGTAAGGACTGGTTGTTGTAACTGAGTTGCATAAATCGCACACCGAGTGTGTGAACGATCTGAACCAGATCAATGTCGTCTTCAATGGGCGAAGGGTTCTGAAAACCAAAAAATACCGCCGTGCGATTGGTGTTGTGTGCCAGCCGCACATCGTCCCCGTTTCGGCCCTGAAAAATCAGGTCAGAATAACGTGTGAACAGACGGTTCCATCGACCAATGTTTCTCACCATGTCCTGAAACAGCTCATGATAGGCAATGGTGACGTGGATGGCGTCGACCTTGCCTTCACGCAGTTGCCGGAAGATTTCCTCTGACCAATTGCAGTATTGCAGGCAATCGATTCGATAGGAATTGGTCATGCTGGTAACCCTGCCTTGATGTACGCCGTCTTGACGGTGGTGTAAAAGTCCTTTGCATATTGCCCTTGCTCTCGCGGTCCATAGGAACTGTCACCCCTGCCGCCAAACGGTACGTGATAATCTGTTCCAGCGGTCGGCAGGTTAACCATGACACACCCCGTACGGGCATTGCGACGGAAATGAGTTGCCCGCGAAAGGCTCTCGGTTACGATGCCAGACGTCAACCCGAAATTGGTATCATTAACCGTTGCCAAAGCTTCTTCATAAGAGTTCACTTTGATCACGCACGCGATAGGCGCAAACAGTTCTTCCCGGTTAACACGCCATTCGTTTCGGGTGCCGGCGACAACGGCTGGTGTCATATAATAACCTTCCGTTTCGCGCTCAACCTGTTCGCCACCACAGAGAAGCTCACCACCCTCCTGTTTCGCCAAGTCAACGTAGTCGAGATTCTGCTGTAACTGGTGTGCACTGACCACGGGACCAATCTGTGTCCCTTCCTTTAGCGCATGATCGACGACCATAGCTGATGCTCCCGCAACCAGCTTCTCAACGAATGCGTCATGAACTTTTTCGTGAACAACCAGCCTTGACGATGCCGTGCATTTCTGCCCGGTGCCTCCGAATGCACCATTAAGTGCACAGGCCACCGCCGTATCAAGGTCGCCATCATCCATGATGGCGAGTGCGTTTTTTGAACCCATTTCCAACTGAACTCTTGTCAGATTTCCTATACAACTGGTAGCGATTTGCTTGCCGACGTCTACCGAGCCAGTGAAACTTATAGCATCAATGCCTGGGTTATCCGCAATATACTGTCCAATTTTACCACCCGGGCCCATGACAAGGCTAAACAGACCTTTTGGCAGATCCTGGCGTGCAATGATTTCGGCCAGTGCCACGGCAGAAGCGGGCACCAGATTTGCGGGTTTCCATATTACTGCATTGCCAAAAGCGATTGCTGGTGCAATTTTCCAGGCGGCCGTCGCCATTGGAAAATTCCAGGGAGAAATGATTGCGACAGTACCAACGGGCTCGCGGCGAACATCAATCTCTATGCCGTCCCGCACGGAGTCAGCGGTATCGCCGATCTGGCGCAGCACTTCGGCTGCGTAATAGGTGAAGAATTGGCCGGAGCGGTAAACTTCTCCTTTACCCTCGGCTGCGGGTTTGCCTTCCTCGCGGGCGAGCAATTGGCCAAGTTCCGTCGCTCGTTCCATCAATTCCTGTCCAATTGACATAAGCGCGGTGTAGCGTTGCTCAAGTCCGGAGTGTTGCCATATTTTTTGAGCTGATTGCGCCCCGTCGATAGCGCGATCAATTAACGATGTGTCGGCCTGAGCATACCTGCCGATGATATCCGTAATATCGGACGGGTTGCGGTTCTCCATAGTCCCTGCACTGGTGATCCACTCACCATTAACAAAATTCTCGTGTCTTTCGTCCATGGCCGAAGCCTCCTCACATCAACAAAACGTCGCACATCTAGACACATCTAGTTATTTCAGGCAAATTCGAAATATTCACAATTGCTTCAGGAAAATTGAATCTTACAATGAGTATCAAACTGGAACACCTAAAGGTATTTATAGCCGTAGCAGAAACGGGGAAACTGGCCGATGCCGGTGCGAAGATAGGCAGGACTCCATCGGCAGTATCCATGACGCTCCACCAGATTGAACAGGAATTGGGTGGGGCACTGTTTGAGGGTGATCGCAAATCCCGATTGACCAAATTGGGGCGCTTCGTTCTTGTGCGGGCCCAGCGTACAGTTTCTGAGCACACCGACGCTCTGTCAGATATTCACCGGTTTGCCAGAGGCGAAGAGGGTATCGTTCGCGTAGCAGCCGTACCATCAGCAGCGACACGGTTGCTGCCACCTGCCGTCGAACAGTTGCGAGAAACAAGTGACCTGTTGCGGGTTGATCTCCGCGATACAGATTCCGTCGCGGTAGCAGACGCTGTTCGTTCCGGCATCGTTGATTTCGGCATAGCCAGTCAGTTGGACGCGGCGTCGGATATTAACACATCGTTGTTGCTGGAGGATCCATTCCGGCTGATTTGCCTGTCAACTCACCGTCTTGCAAAAGACCGAAAGGCGGTACGTTGGCAGGATATTGACCCAACAGAATTTATTGCAAACGGGCTTTGTTCTCAGATTTCCAACCCGGAACTGGCGTCGCTGGCCGCGAAATCACCCCTGATGGTTCACAACACAACCTCACTCATTAGCTTTGTCGCCAATGGGTTTGGCATTACTCTGCTGCCTGCGCTTGCTGCACCAGTATCCCCCGAGTTTGTAGCTCTTTCGATTCAGGACCCCCTGGCTGTTCGCCAGTTGTACACGTTGACCCGCTTTGACGAGACACAGAGTCCTGCAGCAGAAAGATTGATTAACCTGGTCCGCGACATTGCCAAGAATATTCCGCCCGAGTGACGCGGACATTCGTTCTTTAGATCAAGGCTTCGGTCAAGGCTCGCCAGACCCGATCTGCTCCTGCCTTTTTGTGACCTTCGCACCGTTGATTCCCCAGCTTTCGTAATTTCGCCAATCCGAGAGAATTGGTTGTTAAAACGCGGTTTCGTATCGAGCCATAATGTGCGAGGTGAATAAAATGACAATAGTCAGTATAACTGCCGGACCGACGCCCGCTGATGCGATCATGAACATTTGACGGTCCGGCAACCAGACCAAAGGTGATGTTGTTATCGCCATTGATGACAACGCGTTCCGGGTTGCGTGGCGACAATGTAAATTGCGATGGAACTGATTTCAGCGTTTCAGTAATCAGGCTTTCATCAATGCGGACGATGCGGCTTTCGCGATCAACAATTGCTCTCGCCTTCTGAAATATATCGATAACATTATCGCCGTCACCATCATCTGTATGGTTTCCCGGAGGCTTGCACCGTGCTTCAACGCAAAGCGGAGGCGGCCCTGCTTCGCGCCAGTCAGATTGCCGTATGTGCTATCTGTTTGAACACCATTTTTCAGTTTGTCGGTTGAACATACGGGTTCAGGCTGAAGTTATATGACGACCTACCTCATGCGCGCGCAGACTGTACGTCCATTGCGCCACTGAGAAACGCGGCCAGATTGCTGCTCAGTGCATCAGACAGATATCCGCCCTCTTGTACATGAAGGGCTGGAAAGTTCATCTCGGCGATTCGCTTTCCCATGGCCCGGAAACCAGGCGTCGTGACGCTGAGGCCCTTCAGAGGGTCGTCTTCTGACGCGTCAAGGCCCAGAGCAATAACCAGCGCACCGGGTTTGAAAGCTTCGATTGTACCGGCAGCATGCTCCAGTGTTCGCAGGAATTCATCGTCACCCGATAACAATGGCAATGGCAGATTGAGATTACATCCGGCCCCATCACCCGTGCCGCGTTCACTGGCATGACCCCAGTGGAATGGATAGAACTGATGCGGATCGGCATGGACTGAAACCGTCAGCACGTCGCTGCGCTCGTAGAAGATTCCCTGTGTGCCGTTACCATGATGTACGTCCACGTCCAGAATGGCGACCCTGTCAAATCTCTGGCGAAGATGTTGTGCCGAAATGGCGGCGTTATTCAGAAAGCAGAACCCGCCCGCCATGTCGGCGAACGCATGGTGCCCCGGTGGCCGGCACAGGGCGTAGGCGGACTGTTCGCCGTCCAATACCATTTGTGCCGCGCTCAGGGCGACGTTCGCCGAGGCACACGCTGCGGTGAATGTGTGCTTGCCGATGGGGCAGGCTGTATCGGCCATGTGCCACCCGGCCCGGCCCACTATATGATCAGGATAGACCTTCGATAGTCGTTGCGGATGAATGTTTGGAATGATCTCTTCCGACGCGCCGGGCAGGGCCGACCATTGCTCATGTGCGGTTTCGAGAAAACTCAGGTACTCAGGTGTATGGACGGCTTCGCGCGGTGCCGCCCCGAAGTCACAGGGCTCGGTAACTGATACGCCGCATTGTTGTAATCCGGCCAGAAGTCGATCTGCCCGTTCGGGCTGTTCCGTACTCGCAGTGGGGACGCCACGGACCAGAAAGAACTTTGGGTCGTGTATCTGGTGTCTTGGATCATAGACGGCTTTCATGCATCGCTCCCAAATCCTTTTCAGGTTTCTCCGCAACCCGGACTCACAACAAAGTGAAATATAGTTGTCAGGCCATGACTGTTTTACTGCCCTAGGGTACGCTTCAATCCAATCTACATCTACTCAACATATGAATTCATCTGGAGACGACTATGCAAATTCACAAGATCCTCATTCTGATTACGCTGATCACGGGTTCCTCCGTATCTGCGTCGGCTGGCGATGTGCTGAGTCAGGGTAGCTTTACCGGTGCAAGTGGTCATGTGACATCCGGGCATGCATCAATCGTCAAAGAAGGGGAAACTGTATCGATTGTACTGGGAAGTGACTTCAATTTCGATGGTGCGCCAGACCCGTATGTAGGCTTGGGTAATGGATCGTATGATCCCAATGCACAGGTTTCAAAGCTACAGAGTAACAGCGGTGAACAGGTCTACGTTTTACCGTCATACATCAAGCTGGATAAGTACAATCAGGTTTACATCTGGTGCAAACAGTTCGGTGTCCCATTGGGCGTCGCACAACTGAACTAGCGATCGCTGTATTCGGGGTAAAGTGTCGACATCGATGGCTGGATTCCCTGTTTGGAAATTTCAGTTGATCGAAACAGCAAGTTGATGTAGACCTCTTTACGTTATGACAATGAACCAAACCATGTTTGAACTAGCCGCTGCCGCCACACTCGTGGCCGGTGTGTGTGCTGCTGCATGGACGATTCTTTCTGTCATCGTGGCCGCAAATACCAAAACCATCGTGAAGACAAAGCGGTGATGCGGGTCTAAAATTTACTTTAATCGTGTAAGTAAACCAGGCCCGCGGATCACACCGCGGGCTTTTTTGTTGGGAGATTGGTACCATGAAGTGCTTTGCACATACCAGAAGCGGTCGTTTCGAATTGCGACGACCGGAATCCGAAACCGAATGGGACAGCTATCACAGCATCCGGGAACGGACGCTGTGGGGCGATCTGAATATGCATCAGGAGTTTGGACCTTACGACCGGAATCATCCGGTGCAGTATGGTGCGGACTACACGGCACTCGTTCTGATCCGAAATGGAATCATCACGGGAACCGTGGGGTTGCAGGATATGGGTGAGCACGGGCGTGGCCTTGAGGTTGAGTTGCGTGCTGTTGCGATTGATCCAGCATGCCAGGGGCAGGGATATGGTGGTGTCATGTTGATGCTGGCAGATCGCTACGCCTGCATCAAGGGTTACAGGCGCATCGGTGTATGGTCTGATGCCAACGCTGTGTTGTTTTATGCGCGTTCCGGCTATATCCACCGGCCGGTTGATATGCCTGTCCGCCTGGAGTGTCCGGTCACCGGAGCCATCCCAATGACCAAGCGGTTGGATTTAGGTGTTGCACAGAATGATGGCTCGGTATTAATAGCCGCAGCCTGAAAGCGCGACTGATTGATGTTGCGCGGAAGATTGATCTTGGAGAGTACGCATGGGTTATAAAGTCGCAGTTGTCGGTGCCACGGGGAACGTGGGCCGTGAGCTTCTGAACTTGATTGATGAGCGGAATTTCCCCGCTGACGAGGTTGTCGCACTGGCGTCAAGCCGGTCGGTTGGCCAGGAAGTTTCACTTGGTGACGCTGCCGTTCTGAAAATTCAGGACCTGGCGAAATATGACTTCAAGGGTGTGGATATCGTATTGAG
>JAJFID010000238.1 GCA_021775325.1 Rhodospirillales bacterium | reverse complement strand
CCATCTCAGCCGCCGCGCCTTGTTAATCTTCTGAGTAAGGGAAGTCTTCCGGCTCGATGGGCCAGGATAATCGGTATTTGCTGCGACCGTCGATATCCTGGGATTCCAGGTCAGCCGTTTCCATAGTTGTTTTGATAACAGCCATGACAAATTCAGAGCACTGCACCGTCAGGCTATGAGGGTTTGTTATGTACTCCGGGCTGTGAATCATTCGGTTTAATTCATGTACGTGTGAATTTATGAACTCAAACAGCACGTCGATGATTTCGTTTGGTTCAAGATAGGTCGGTAACGCTTCAATTGTTTCCTTGAGAACGATAAACGGCAGGTTCGGGTAACTCTCTGTACGCGGGTCGCGTTCAACCTGATCGACGACGCGGCCAAAGTAGGCTTGCCTCTTATCGTCCATATTCTCGATGACGGGGAGAACAATTCTTTTGTGCAACACGTCGTGGGACCCTCTTGGTATGTTCTGCGCCTAATGCCATCCGAATTTCTGGTCCATCGTGGCCTGAAATGGGGCGGAGATGGGACAGTGACGGGCAAGCAACATCATAGAAGACACATAGTAATAAAGATTCTGTGACTTTCATCATTTGTTTCCACGCAAAGCACCACATAAAATCTTTTTCTATCTTTCTCGCTCCTGTCTGGGCAGGCTGGTAGGGTTGTACGTCAGAGCGAACCAAGAGGAACCGGTCCATGTTAAAATGGATGTTTGGCAAGAAGCAGGAGGGCAAGGGTAACAAAGATCTACCTGCCTATGAGGACTCGCGAAGCATTGCCGAGTCCGGTGATGCGGATAAACGGCGCTGGCTGGCTTCACAGGAAGGCTTACAACCCGAGTTTCTATACCTCTTCGCCACCGACAACGCCAAAGACGTGCGCATGGCTGTTGCGGGCAACGATTACACACCGCTGCAGGCTGACGCCATATTGGCAAACGACGACAGTGAGGATGTACGGGTCGAGCTTGCAGCTAAAGTCAGTCGCCTGATGCCCAATCTCGATGCATCACGCAGCGACAAAGTCGCGGAAATGGTCATGGAGATCGTTTTCCTTCTGGCGGCAGACCGGGCGGTTGCCGTTCGACAGATTGTCGCTGAGGAAGTCAAGAATCTGGATAACATTCCGGAAAAGCTGGTTGAGCAACTGGCGTGGGATGCCGAGACGATTGTCTCCGCGCCGGTTCTGGAATTTTCACCATTGCTGTCTGAACGCCAGCTCACAGAAATTATCCGCAGCGGCATCGATGGTGGTGCGCTGGAAGCGATTGCCAGACGGCATGGTTTGACCAACACAGTATCATCCGCCGTCGCGGACGAACGCCATGAGGGGGCTGTGACATGCCTTCTGGAAAACGATAGCGCGGAGATCAGCGAACAAAGTTTTGACGTGATCAGCAATCTCGCCGAGACCTCCAGTCGGGTACTCGAAGTGATGATTGAACGGGACGACCTGACAGTTTCGACCATTCGTCGCATTGCATCATTTGTCGGCAACGCCGTCATCGACCGCATACTTGAGCGTAACGCAAAATGCCCGGGTCTGGACGAGGATGTTGTGCGCGAAATTCGCAAAAAAGTTCATGAGCGGGTCATGAGTGGTGAAGCCGATGATGACCCATTGCCCGGTGATGTGGCACGGGAGAGAGCCGAGAAACTCTATGGCGAAGACAAGTTGACAGAGAAAGAACTGAAGAAAGCCATTCGCGAAGGCGATCGCCTGTTCGCGATTCATGCGCTTGCCTTGCTCGCTGGCCTGTCCTGGGAAAAAGTACGCGATCTGCTGAACAGTAACAGCAGTAAATCTGTCGTCGCCTTGTGTTGGAAAGCAGAATTACCGGCCGCATTTTCTGTCACCATTCAACAAAAATTGGCACGAATTTCAGGCAGCGCAATCATGCGTCCCACTGCAGGCGGCGAATATGCTATGTCCGATGAGGATCTGGACTGGTACCTGGAGTTTTTCGGCTAACCGCATCTCTTCAATCGATCACGCCCCAACAGGAAAGCTATCAAATTAATGAAGCCAGTTAACAGTGTCCTTTCATCCTTCGGCACCACCATTTTTGAAGTCATGTCCGGTTTGGCCCGCGAGCATGGTTCGATCAATCTCGGTCAGGGCTTTCCCGATGAAGATGGTCCCGCCGCATTGAAGGCGGTGGTGGTTGAAGCCATGACAGGGTTGCCCAACCAGTATCCCCCCATGACCGGGGTACCAGAGCTTCGACAGGCCGTTGCTGCACATAACAAGCGGTTTTATGATCTGGATGTAAACTGGGAGAACCAGGTCCTGGTGACCTCAGGCGCAACAGAGGCGCTGGCGGCCTGTATGCTGGCCCTGATCGAGCCGGGCGACGAGGTTGTTGTTATAGAGCCCGTTTATGACAGTTACGTGCCCATGATCCTGCGTGCGGGCGGTATCCCGAAACCCGTTCGATTGTTGCCGCCCGAATGGGCGTTGTCCCCGGAAGCATTGAGTAGTGCATTTTCGGACTCCACTAAAATGATACTGATCAATACACCCCATAACCCAGCCGGGAAGGTCTATTCCTCGCAGGAGCTGGGCATGATTGCCGCCTTCGCGGATCAATATGATGCCTATGTGGTGTGCGACGAAGTGTATGAGCACATTGTATATGACGGGCACGTCCATACACCGTTGATGACCTATCCGGGCATGGACCAGCGGTGCATTCGAATTGGCTCGGCGGGTAAGACGTTTTCCATGACCGGCTGGAAGGTGGGTTATTTGACGGCACCGCCCGCACTTCATGCCGCCGTCGCAAAAGCACATCAGTTTCTGACGTTTACCACACCACCCATGTTGCAACACGCGGTTGCGGAAGGTTTGAACAGTGACGATGATTATTTCGAAGGCCTGCGTTTGAGCATGCAACAGAAGCGAGACAGATTGAGTGCAGGACTCAACGAAGCGGGCTTCGGTGTGTTACCTGCCGAAGGCACGTATTTTCTTACAACAGATATTCGACAGACCGGATTTGATGGCAATGATGTGGATTTTTGTCAGCATATTACAGTGAATGCGGGGGTAACGGCGTTACCCATGAGTGCGTTCTACCTGCCGCAAGTCGTGGAGGGGCATGGCGCTCCAGATCACTTTGTGCGGTTTTGTTTTTGCAAGCAGGACAGTGTTCTGGATGCTGCCAGCGAAAAGCTGGTGAGTTTTTTCCCAAAGGAGCAAAAGAAAAGGGCCGCTCCAATGAGCGACCCTTCTCAGCAGGCGTAAAGTCTTTCTTATGGATCTGCGTTGTTGCTACCAGCACGATTAAACGCTTCGGTTTCGTGCCTGCCACCGATCCAAAGGGCCCCGACGCAAATGGCGATGCTGATGAGCACCCACGTCCATTCTGCGCCAGATCCACCGCCAGCGCCGGGATAATAGGCACCGCCGTTGGCGACAACGTCATTCCAAGTATCGAAAATGGAACCCATATCTAGGTCTCCTTCCTTATCAATTGGTTACTCAGCAGGCGTTGCGGAGGGCGAAATGCCTTCCGGGTACGCCTGACTGGGTACTTTGGTGGGGTCGAGACCAGCGAGTTCCGCAGCTTCGGAAACCCGGAGCAAGCCCATCTTGTTCAGTATCCACGAAATCACGTAACCCGGTACCAGGCCAAGCAGCACCATGATTAGGCCACCAAACGCCTGACCGACAAAGCTTGTCGTGACAACACCCGGGTCACCCTGCAGGGCTGGATAACCAGTAGCGAAGATTCCAACCGCCATAACACCCCAGATACCTAGGGTACCGTGGATTGTTACCGCGCCAACCGCATCATCAATTCCCCACTTTTCGAGGAGTTGGTAACTCGGTTTCATCATGGCTGCGCCAATACCACCAATGGCAAAGGCTTGCGCCGGATGCCAAAGATCAAGACCAGACGCACATGAAATGATACCGCCAAGCGCACCAGACATCATCCAGAACGGATCACGGGTAAGCGCCCAGGCGACAATAATGCCACCGGCGAAACCCATGAGAATG
>JAJFID010000237.1 GCA_021775325.1 Rhodospirillales bacterium | reverse complement strand
GTGCGGATTCGCTTGTGATCGATATGAGCTCAATTTGTCCTCTGGTAACACAGGATATCGCTCGCCAGGTTAATGCAATGAATGCCCTCTATCTTGATGCCCCGGTTTCGGGTGGCGAGGTGGGTGCCAGGAATGGCAGCCTGACCATTATGGTCGGCGGTCCGGTCAGTGCCTTCGAGCGCGCCAACCCCCTGTTCGATATACTGGGCTCCAACATCACGCTTATTGGCGAGCACAACGGTGCCGGTCAGACCTGTAAAATTGCCAACCAGATCATCGTCGCACTCAACATTGAGGCTGTAGGTGAGGCGCTGTTGTTTGCATCCAAGGCCGGGTGTGACCCTGCAAAGGTCAGGGAGGCCCTTATGGGCGGGTTCGCTTCATCGAAGATACTGGAGGTTCATGCGGAACGTATGATCAATCGGAGCTTCGATCCGGGATTCCGGATCGCACTGCACCAGAAGGACCTGAACCTGGCACTGACATCCGCCCGGTCCATGGGACTTAGCCTGCCCAATACCGCGACCTGCCAGGAACTGTTTAACGCGTGCGTCGCTTCCGGCGGCGGCGATGACGATCATTCAGGTTTGGTCAAATCGCTTGAAAAATTGGCGAATCACGAGGTTTGATGGCGACAGATGCAGCCCGCATTAGTATCCGGGCATCGTCACAGAACAGCTTTAACGGAACGTAGACCGCGACGGCCATACTGCCAACTGCATATAGCAATCGTTCCCGCTCATCCGTGCTCAAACGACTGAGCAGCAGAATGATCTCGCGCACTATTGACCATTTCGATGCAATGAATATGAATTTTCCTCGTATCGTCCGCATTTGATCTGCTGGATGATTGAATAGTCGGCAAACACCACATGATGCTTGAGGACTGTCCACAGAGTTTCGAGGTAACGGTTAATGCTTCACAAATCTGTTACTGTCACGGGTGGAAACGGTGTTTTCGGGAATGCGATCATGCAGGAACTGAGTTCAGACGCAGACATCACGTCCCTGGATATCACCCGGGGCGGACTGGAGGTCTGCATCCAGGGTGAGGTGCTCAACCTGTTGGCTGGTATCCAGGACAAGACCGGTGTCTCCATGCTGCTGATCACCCATAACCTGAATGTGGTTCGCCATATCAGTGACCGGGTTGCTATCATGTATATGGGAGATTTTCTTGAAGTGGATAAGACCGAGACAATATTTGCAGCACCCAAACACGACTACACCCGAAAACTTATTGCGGCCAATCACCACCCCAACTTTTAAACCCCAGGAATACACGAGGATAAACAATGTCGTCCACCGATCTGGAATTATGTTATCTGCCCGCCACTGACGTGCTGGAGCGCTTCAGGGCCCGAACCCTGTCACCCGTGGAGTATCTGGAGGCGCTGATCAAACGGGCGGAGGAGACCGAACCCGTGATCAATGCCTTTGCCTTCACCTGGTTTGATGAGGCTATGGAACAGGCGAAAATTTCGGAAGCAAAGTATGCCAAGGGTGGCGGCGACATACGCCCGCTCGAAGGTCTGCCTGTTGCCATCAAGGACGAGATGGACATCGAAGGGCAACCCATGACCAATGGCTCGCTCTATCTGAAGGACAATGTGAGCACCGAAACCCACTATGCGATCCAGCGTCTGCTGGATGCCGGGATCATCGTGCACGGTCGCACCACTACGCCGGAGTTCTCCTGCGCGGGAACGGCTGATTCAAGAATTCACGGCACCACACACACGCCCTGGAAACACGGTTTTACCTGCGGTGGCTCATCAGGAGGCTCTGGGGCCAGCCTTGCAGCAGGGTCGTCGCCACTTGCGACCGGTTCCGATATCGGCGGCTCCATCCGCATCCCGGCCGCCTGTTGTGGCGTGGTCGGTTTCAAGCCGCCTTATGGTCGCAACCCGGACAACACCGCTTTCGCTTTTGACATGTATGCGGTCATGGGGCCCATGAGCAGGACGGTACGCGACGCCGCCGTGATGCAGAATATCCTTTGTGGACCGCATCCATTGGACAACGCATCGATCAGACCGAAGTACGTGCTGCCGGAATCCCATGACCATATCAAGGGGCTGAAGATTGCATGGTCCATGGATCTGGGGTTTTTCGAAGCAGACGAACACGTACGCAGGAACACCATGCAAACCCTGGAAGTTCTGAAAGATCTGGGCGCTGAATTGGCGGAAGTCGATTTCGGCTGGAATGCCGAAGCAGACCGAGCTGTGCAAAACTATCTGGATCATTTGTTCGGCGGTTACATCAAGGGAATGGTTGATACAGATCCGTCGCTGGCCAGTCCCTGGGCCGCATACTGCGCGGAGGCGAGTGGAAAATCGACCGCCGCAGATTTCTATGCTGCATACGAGATGCAGGAAAAGATGTCACGTCACGTCGGCGCGATTATGGATGAACACTATGCGTTCATTTGTCCGACTCAGGGTTTCCATGAAATTGCGGCCGACCAGGATCCGAAGGATGCAGTGGTGATCAATGGAAAGACGGTAGACCCTCTGTACGGCTGGAGCATGTGCCATCCGTTTAACATGCTGGGGCGTTTACCGGTGCTGTCCGTGCCATCGGGTATGGGCGGGAATGGATTGCCGACCAGCGTACAAATTGTCGCCCGCCACCTTGATGACGAACGAGTGTTCCGCGTTGGGTCGGCGTTGGAGACTGCACAGCCGTGGCTGGATTGTGCCGAACGGCGTCCGGTTATTTAGACCCCGCCCTATGTCCGTATCAGTCCGCCTGTAGCCCCAAGGCTTCCTGACGTTTTGCGCTGTAGGATTGCAGGATCCGGTCGGCGACCATGGCGATCAGGGCCATGGACAGACCGGTGACCAGGCCTGAACCGGCGTTGGCTTTGCCCAGGGCCAGATAAACCTGCTGGCCCAACCCCTGCGTTCCCACAAGTGCCGCAATCACCAGCATGCCAAGGCCATACATAATGGTTTGATTCAACCCCAGCATGATCACAGGCAATGCCAATGGCAGTTTGACCTCGAACAGCATCTGACGCGGCGTGCAACCGATTTGCCGGGATGCTTCGACAATCTCGGCTGGAACCGAGCGCAGGCCATGCTCCACATACCGGATCATGGGCACAATGGCATAGGCGATAATCGCCAGCAGGGCGGTAAATTCACCGACCTTGAACAACATCAGGATGGGGATCAGCAGAACGAACTGCGGCATGGTTTGCAGGGTGTCATTGATGGGGCGCATGAAACCGGAAACCGTGTCGTTGTGGGCGGCCCAGATGCCCATCAGACTGCCGACCAGGACACAGATCATGACGGCACCGCCGCACAAATAGATGGACAGCATCGCCTGTGGCCAGACACCGTTGACCAACATGAACAGCATGGAGAGGAATGCAAACAATGCGACTTTTTGCCCGCCTGCCTGCCACCCGAGCAGGGTTATGACTGCCATGAACACGGGCCAGGGGGTTCCGGTTGTGCCGTAGAACAGCAGCACGCCG
Source organism: Rhodospirillales bacterium (assembly GCA_021775325.1). Lineage (GTDB taxonomy): Bacteria > Pseudomonadota > Alphaproteobacteria > Rhodospirillales > Casp-alpha2 > JABJGO01. The sequence goes on along the minus strand of JAJFID010000237.1, from coordinate 1,964 downwards.
GCGATGACGGATGCGACTGAGGATTTCCAGCTCCAGCGCCGCCAGGCGAACACGGAGAATGCCATGACGACCGCAGCATAACCGTAGATCATGGCATCGGTCAGCACGAACCCCCACGAGAACGGACTGATCGCCTTAACAAACCCGATCCGGATCGGCAGCATGAGGAAGAACAGCGTGTTGGACTTGAGGGCATTCATCTCCCCCGAGTAGTTTCGTACAATATACTTGATGCCCTCGTTCATGGGCTCTGCCGGATAAAACACCCAGTCTTTCGGATAAACGGACAATGCCGGTGCGACCTGTGCCAGAAGCGTAAACACCACCAGTGCACCTAGTGCGGCAAACAGGTGGCGGTGGCGTTGCAGCAATGACGAGGCCGTTTCAGGCAGCGCATTCTGGCGCTCCGCCAGTCCCCAACTGACCCGGTCCAGGATCATGGCCAGCAAGGCAATGACAAGCCCCGCAAGAAGGCTCTGTCCAAACTGTGCCTTGCGCATGGTAGAGAGGACTTCCCAGCCGATGTCGGCAAAACCACCGATGATCGCCGCGATGATGACCATGCTGAGCGCCGCCATGGTGGACTGGTTAACGCCGATCATGATTTGCGGCAGGGCGGTTGGAACTTCTACCTGCCAGAACCGCTGGCGCGGCGTGCATCCAGACATGACGGCGGATTCCACAATGTCCGACGGCACCCGGCTCAGACCCAGGATGGTATTGCGGACCATGGGCGGTGCGGAGTAGATAGCGCTGGCGATCAGACCGACAACAGGCCCGAACCCGAACAGAAACAGAATTGGGATCAGATAGGCGAACGCCGGGACGGTCTGCATCAGATCCAGAATGGGTTGCACGATGCGGTCAACGCGTTTGGAACGAAAAGCAATAATACCGAGGAACAGTCCCAGGCTGACTGACAGGGGAACGGATACGGCGACCAGCGACAGCGTGTTCATGCTTTCGTCCCAATACCCCACGACCACCATGTATCCAAGCGCCAGCGTGGTGAAAACACTCAGTTTCCAGCCGCCTGCGCGATGGGCAACAACACCTACAGCGGCCATGGTCGCAGGCCAGGGCAACCATGTGAGGACGCCGTTTACGGCTGTCATGGGCCAGTCCAGCAGCCACGCTAAGCCGCGGAAAATCCAGCGGAAGTGTTCTACAAACCACGCCGTCGCGTCGTTAACCCAGGTAACCAGCGGCACCACCCATTCCTTCGGGTACGTCATCAACCAGGGCAGCGATTCGAGCGATAGGAAACAGATCAGGGACAAAACACCGACAGCAAACCATGGTGCGAAACCATCGGGCAGATAGGTTTTCTGATCCGGCATGCTCATGACCCGGTGTTCGTGGCGTGGACGCGGGCTTCACCTTCGGCAAGGGCCTGGACGACTCCGGCCGGTGTGACCATGCCAACGACGGCGTCATTACCATCAACAACGGCGATTGGCTGTTCACGACAGGAAAAGGATGGCAACAGGTCTTCGAGCGAAGTTTCTGGCGTGGCGGTGACTGTCATGTCCAGACCGTCGGTCGCGGGCTCCATGATCTTGCCGACCGTAATGACGCGCACCAGTGGCACGTCTTCGGTAAACTCGGCGACATAGTCTGTTGCCGGATTAAGAACGATCTCGGCGGCGGTGCCGATCTGTACGACCTGACCATCTTTCATAATCGCAATGCGATCGGCGATTTTAAGGGCTTCCAGAAAATCGTGAGTGATGAATACAATAGTCTTGTGCAGAATGGTCTGCAGGCGCACAAATTCGTCCTGCATCTGGCGGCGGATGAGCGGGTCCAGTGCCGAAAAGGGCTCGTCCAGGAACCAGATATCCGGCTCGACAGCCAGTGACCGGGCAATACCCACACGCTGTTGCTGACCGCCGGAAAGTTGTCTCGGGAATGCCGTTTCGCGTCCGGCCAAACCCACAAGTTCCACCATCTCGGCGGCACGG
>JAJFID010000236.1 GCA_021775325.1 Rhodospirillales bacterium | reverse complement strand
ACAGTCGCCCGCGCCCGTGGTGTCCACGGCTTTGACCTTGCGGCCTGGCACGCGGATGACATTCGCGCCCTCCAGCGCCAGCAATCCGCGCGCACCCAGCGTCACCACCAGAGTCTGGTCCGGGCGGAGTCGCCCTGCCCGTGCAGCCGCCTCCATTTCACTGTCCGAGGATTGCTCCGATACGCTGTGACCCGAGAGCGCCGCCAGTTCGGTTTCATTGACCACGAGTACATCCACATCCGCCAGCAATCCGTCCGGGCACGGTATCATGGGGGCCGGGTTCATCAGAATCGTCGCTCCGGCAGCGCGGGCGCGGCGGAAAAAGGTTTCGATCTGCGGGATGGGAACTTCGAGCTGCGTGACCGCAACATCACCGGCTTTGATGTCCACGGTTTCCACGTTAGCGTCGGAGAAATCATGGTTGGCGCCGGGGATTACCACAATGGCGTTTTCGCCGCTGGCCCGCTCCACCTGAATGATGCCCGTGCCCGTGGCATGACGGACCGAGCGCAGGATGTTGTCTGTGGCAAGACCGCGCCCGGCGTAATAGGCCAGCATCCGATCGCCGAAATCGTCTTTACCGACTTTGCCCAGAAACACCACGTTTGCGCCGGCCAGATGGGCCGCCAGCGCCTGATTGCCGCCCTTGCCGCCGGGATGGGTGGCGAAGTCGTGACCGAATGTGGTTTCGCCGGGACGCACGATGTATTCCACGCCCGCCACCAGATCCATGTTGATGCTGCCGAATACAACGACCCTGCCTGCCATCCCGGGGAACTCCTTACCTTCTTCTATCGCTATAAGGCCATGATGCGACTGATGATCAGTTCGGCCGTGGCCGGTCCATCCACGTCGTGGGCCCACAACACATTGGGCGCACGCCCGGTCTTGGCCCGCATATCCACCACAGTCATGCCCTGGGTCAGAGGGCTGTCACACTCGATCTCCATATTGACCAGCCGGGTCTGGAACAGTTCGGGCTGCAGCAGCCAGGCTATTGTGCAGGGATCGTGCAGGGGTGTCTGTGCGGGACCCACATGTTCCTCACTGACCGGCAGCACCAGACCGGACAGCGCGTTGGCTGCCACCCCGCCGTGACGGCGCATGTTGTCGGCTTCCGCGTTCCCCGCCAGCACCTGATGGGTTACGTCCAGTCCGAACATGACCAGTGGAACGCCGCCCCTCATGACCCGGGCGGCGGCGTGGGGATCGGCGTAGATATTGAACTCCGCCGCCGGTGTAATGTTGCCGCCCGCCCGCTGCGCGCCGCCCATGATGACGACCTGTTTCAATCGGGCCATGACATCCGGTGCCCGTTCCATGGCAATAGCAAGGTTGGTCAGCGGCCCGGTGGCGACCAGCGTGATGGATGCGGCCTCGGCGTCGGTGAGCGTCTGCAGCAGATAGTCGATGGCATGTTCCGGCTGCAGGGGATTGGCGGGCTCATAAACGTCAATGCCATGAAGCCCGCTGTTGCCGTGAAAGTCCACGGCGTCCACCATCTCCCGGTTAAGCGGGCGGTCCGCACCGGCATAAACCGGGATATCGGGCCTGCCGCACAGCTCAAGAACCAGTCGCGCGTTGCGCTGGGTCAGTTCGACACCCACATTACCGGCCACCGTGGTGATGCCCAGCAACGCGATCTCACCCGGCGACGCCAGCGCCAGCGCGATAGCAAAGGCATCGTCGCGACCGGGATCGCAATCCAGAATGATTTTCTCTGTGCTCATATTTCTCGCACTCATGGGAGGCAGTATAACCGCTCAATCCGGCCTGTCAGTCCGATAGGGGCGAGAGCCTGCCCACACCCGGCAGCTTGACCGCCAGATCCATGGGATCAATGCCGAAGGTGAGGCCCAGCAGGTTGAGCTCGACGCCTTCCTCCACCGCAGCCATGACGCCCAGCAGACCCATGAACGAGAGCTGATAACCGGATCCGCTGGGTGTTGCCGCGACCACGCCGTTGCTCAGGTAATCCTTGCCAATAGCCGTGGGTGGCAGATCAACCGGCAGCCCCGCCACGTTGCGGGCCACAAAGGCGACAAACGTATTGGAATTGGGTCCCGGCCATACCGTGTATTCATTCGCGTGGGGGTAGGCTGCGACGGCGATTTCGATGTCGTCGATAACGGCTTCGAGCCCGTCACCACGCAGATCCATGAGGATTGTGGGCATAGCCCCGAACCAGCGCTGGTCCGGCTCTTTTTCGGTGACCGCCACCACGGGCAGGTCGCGGTATTTGCGCCAGCCGATGACCTCGTAGACCACAAAGCTGTCCGCGTCCCGGCGTTTGGAGGCTATCCATGTATGCACACCGAAATAGCCACGCCAGCTAAACGCCCGGGCGGCATAGACCTGGACAATGGGTTCGGGGTTAGTGGCAGGATCAGGGGCGATGCCCGCCGGCTCGTGGCTTGCCGTGCGCCAGTCAGCAGCCAAAGCGTGGCCGTCCCGCCAGGCATTCACCACACTGACCACCATGATCATTGACAGCCCCGCAAGGGCGTACTTTTTCCATGACATTCATCACATTCCCATTCTCTGGCCCATTCTGTGGCATAGAATATGGAAAGAATCAGCACAATAACAAGGGCCAAACACGCGGCTCACCCGAACGTGAGACATCAGCGTGTCCGGCATCGCCACCACCCGTCAATGATTATGGCCTGAATGTGACGGGCTCCAGCCATAATCCTGACAACTTCCCTGAAGATAGTGGGCGCATACGCTCACCAGTATTCTACAGGAGGACACCTTGGCTTCTCTCATGCGACCCGCGTATCTGCCGCTGATCCCGATCTCTCTGATCCTGACTCTGACCATTGTGTTGTCAGGATGTGGCCAAAACCCGGACCCATCACCTGTATCCGAAGTCCAGCCACCAGAATCGGCCATCCAATCCCCTGTACCCGAAGTTGAGACGGTCGAAGATACCCTCAAGTCAATCCTGACGGAAGCCGGGGCAACCGATGCGTCGGAAGTTGTACTGGTGACCGAGGCGAGTACCGTGACGGCAAGCGATGGCATGTCGCTGCAATATATGGAATCAGGCATTGCACCGATGATGCCACCGGCAGCCCAGCCCACCGTCAACCGCGAAAACTATCACGCGGTTGATGACAATCCTGTGCACCGGGTCAGCGCCGATCCGGTTTCCACGTTCTCCGTCGACGTTGACACGGGTTCTTACGCCAATGTGCGTCGATTTATACAGAACGGCGCGCTGCCGCCCGCCGATGCCGTGCGTATCGAGGAAATGCTGAACTATTTCTCCTACGATTATCCTGTACCCCAGGACCGCGCAAAGCCCTTCAACGTATCCACCGAAGTTGTGCCGACACCGTGGAATCAGAACACCCTTCTCATGCGGGTCGGCATCAAGGCCTATGACATCGACCGCAGCGAGCGTCCCGCGGCCAATCTTGTGTTCCTGCTCGACGTGTCGGGGTCCATGAACGACACGGACAAGCTGCCCCTGCTCATATCGGCTTTCAAACTTCTGACAGATCAACTGACCGAACGCGACCGCATCGCCATCGTGGTTTATGCGGGTGCCGCCGGTGTTGTGCTGGAGCCTGTAGCCGGTGATCAGACGGCAACCATTCGCGCCGCGCTGGAGCGCCTGTCTGCCGGTGGTTCAACCAACGGCGGCGAGGGCATTCAACTGGCCTATGCGCTGGCCCAACAGTCGTTCATCGAAGGCGGCATCAACCGTGTTCTGCTGGCAACCGACGGCGATATGAACATGGGCACGGCCGGTTTCGATGGTCTGCTGGATATGATCAAAAAACAGCGCGAGGGCGGTGTGTCGCTGACCACGCTGGGCTTCGGTCAGGGTAACTATAACGACCACCTGCTGGAACAACTGGCCGACCAGGGCAACGGCAACAGCGCCTATATCGACAGCTTCTCCGAGGCCCGCAAGGTGTTGGTGACGGAGCTGTCGTCGACCCTGTTCACGGTCGCCAGCGACGTCAAGATTCAGATCGAGTTCAACCCCGCCACCGTGGCCGAGTATCGCCTCATCGGTTATGAGAACCGCATGCTGAGAGAGGAAGATTTCACCAACGACCGTGTCGATGCGGGTGATATCGGGGCCAGCCACACAGTAACCGCGCTATACGAAATCGCCCTCATGGGCAGCAATGGCCTGCGGCTTGAACCCCGACGCTACGACACCACGGATGAAACAGCCGCAGATGTCACCACCGTCACAAACCCGCCCAATACAAACGTAGATGAACTGGCATTCGTTCGTCTGCGTTACAAAATGCCCGGTGAGGAGCAAAGCGCAGAAACCAGATTTCCGATGTATTCCAAGGATGTACTGGCGGACTTCGATCAGGCCTCACCCTCCACACGTTTTGCAGCCACAGTGGCAGCCTTTGGACAAATCCTCAAAGGCGGTCGTTATACAGAGAATATGAGCCTCGGTCAGGTCATGGAACTGGCCCGCAATGCCACCGGCGAGGACCCGCACGGCTATCGCCGCGAGTTTGTGGAGCTGGTGGAACTGGTGGATGCTCTTTCTACTTTCTAGTGAGGCGCACCGAGCTGAGTTAAACCACCAGGTTCTCGTATACAAGACTGTTCATTCCCGTACACACGTACCAGTTGCCGCTTTGTATTCCGGAGATCGCCCCGAACAACGATTCATCTTGAAAAAATGAGGCCGCATTCCCATATGGAGAATGCGGTAATCAATCAGATAGTTCCTCATATTTCAATTGGGCTTGGGGGGGAACTACTGGGTCTACATCGCTAGCGGTATTGTGTTGCACGGGAATACTGACCAAATGAATCAGGCCAAGCCTAGAATTGAGCATCTTGTAAAATTAGCCGAAACCCGGTCTGCAGAAAGCACTGCGGAACTCGTCACGATTATCAAGGACCTTTTCGAGAACCAGGATGAGGTGCTGAGCGATCGCGAAAAGAACCTGATGTTCAAGATTATCAAATCCCTGTTTCACGAAGTGGAGGTGTCAATCAGGCGTGAGTTGAGCCAGCAGATGGCTGATCGTAATGATGTACCGCACGATCTGATCTCCTATCTCGCCAATGACAAAATTCAGGTTGCCGAGCCCGTGCTGTCGCGGTGCGAATTGCTGCAGGACACGGATCTGATCAAGATCATTCACCAGCGCACCGAAGAATATCATATGGCTATTACCTTGCGCCGCGAGGTCAGTGAGGATGTTTCCGAGGCACTGGTGGAAACCGGCAATGAGGAAGTCATCGTCAGCTTGTTGAACAACCAGAACTCCAGAATTTCGGAGTCAACCATGAACTATCTGGTCGAACAATCGAAGCGCGTGGACACCTTCCAGGAACCGCTCATTCACCATCACGATCTGAACAGTAATATGGCTGAGAAACTGTTCGAGTGGGTATCAGATGCCCTGCGTCAGGACCTTACCACGAAGTTTGATATTCCACCCGAAATTATCGACACGTATCTCAATCGAACAGATGAACACGCCACCAGGGGAAGGCGAAACCAGGGTGAAGAAATTCCGGATGCGACGAAAAATCTGATCAGACAGCTCAAATCCCAGGAAATGATAACCACAGAAGTTCTGGTCGCGGCTTTGAGCCAGGGCGAAATCCCGCTCTTTGTCGGTCTGTTTGCAGAAATGACCAAACTGGACACAGGGTTTTCCAGAGATATCATTTTTGACGGCGACGGAAAGGAAGTTGCCGTCGCATGCAAGGCCATCGGCGTAACGGAATTGCAGTTTGTGACGATCATCAAGAAGATCCGCAAGCTGGTCGCGCCGAGTAAAGAAAAAGCAAGGCCTGAGCAAATTAACGAAATGGCCGCTTTCTACCGAACGGTGATCCCCGGGGACGCCGTTGAGGCCATTGAGTCATGGAAACACCGGCGAGGGTCTGAGTAAGTGGCAGAGAGTGATGACACCATGCCGGGCAATCCAAGGCCCCGCCACCGCCGGAGTTGGCCATCCATTGCCGGGACGGCCGAGCAACGGGCGTCGCGCGGCCTCTCCAGGCTGGAAGACATCACGCGGCTGATATCGGAGTGGGTGTGGGAAACCGACGCGCAAGGTAATATTGCCTATGTCTCGGATCGTGTGACAGAGGTATTGGGGCTTATCCCGTTGCAGATCGTCGGGAAAACTTTCGCAGAGATCGGCACCTTTCTGACAGAGTCCGGCGAAGAGCTGGATATCAATTGGCAAAGCCCGTTTCGTGACGCCCTGTTCAAGACACGGGACAATTCTGGTGCAGACAAATTGTTCCTCATCAGTGGCATTCCGTTTTATGACGCAGAGACGTGGGCATTCGAGGGTTTTTCGGGTACAGCCGAGGACATAACCGAACGGATAAACACTGAAACCCAACTCCAGATAAATCAGAGAAAAGCTGAACAAGCCAACCAGGCGAAAACAGAATTCCTGGCATCCATGAGCCACGAGTTGCGAACGCCTTTGACTTCCATACTGGGAAGCCTCGGCCTGCTGAATTCGGCGTCTTCAAACGATATGCCGGATGAAAGCAAAAAGCTCGTCGAGATGGCTCTGCGAAACAGTCAGTCATTGCTGCAGTTGGTAAATGAACTACTGGACTACGAGAAAATACTGTCAGGTGAGCTGGAAATCGAGTTGAGCAGATACAATATCCATGAGCAAGTGTCTGACGTCGTCGAGAACTGCCGGGGTTTCGCACAGAAATACTCGGTCAACTTTGTGCTCAGGGATTCTGTTAATCCGCTTTATGCCGAAATTCATGAATTCCGATTC